>JAPSGM010000234.1 GCA_031177555.1 Chloroflexota bacterium | reverse complement strand
CTCGGCGAGGTGAGGGATCCGGTCGACATCGCCCGGGTGCGCGCCGCGCTGCAGACGGCCCTCATGCGGGAGCGCATCGCCACCCGGCGACGCACGCGCGGATAGCGGCCTGCCGGAGCGCCGGGTCCGACATGGCGCTCACGCGTGGGGCGAATCACGGCCGACATCTAGGGAGTCAGGGATCTCCGACGTGCGAGATGTGAATGGGGTCGCGTTAAGTCCCTCGGAAGCCTCCGCGTCCCGGTCGCGAGCGGCGCGGTGAGCGTGGAGCGAGGCCCGAAGCATGCTCCGGCGGCGGCGCGAGCCACGTAACGCGACCCTGGTTCACATTCCGGAAGTCAAGGGCCCGGGACTGCCGGGATGTGACCACCATTCGCAAACCGGCAGTCGGGCACCCTCAACTCCCGGGCAAACCCTTGGCTCCCGGGCAAACCCGCGGCTCCCGGTCACCCGCGGCTCCCGGGTCGCGGAGCGGGCGGGCTCCGGGAGTCAGGTCGGCCCCGGGCGTGCGGGATCTCCCTCCCGCAGCTCGACGAACTCGTCCACGCGGATCAGCCACAGCGCCCAGCGCACCGGCATCGGCACGGAACGCCGCGACCGATCGCGGAAGCGGCGAGGATCGGTCAGCCGCAGCCACCGACCGCGCACCAGCATGCGGCACTCGCCGGCGGCCTCGATGTTGCGCAGCCATTGCACCCCCGAGCCGTAGGTCAGCGCCACGACCCAGCGGTCCGTTCCGGAGCGGAAGATGTTCAGGGGCGTGCGCCGCACGGTCCCGGACCGTCGCCCGACGTGCTCCAGCACCCCGAACCACGGCAGCCGCGACGCCAGCGGCAAGGTGAGGCGGTTCGTGACCGCCAGGTTCACGCGCGTCAGCCAGTGCGGGAGCGGCATCCCGCCATCGTACGGCGGGCTGGGGTAGCATCGGTCCATGGCAGACCAGCCGCCCGACAGGGACATGACGCCAGGGGAGGCGGAGCGCGCGCACCTGCGCGGACCCGAGGGCAAGCCGGACCCGGGGCATCGGCGCATGCAGGAGCTGCGCAAGGTCGGCCGCGAGTACCCGTTCATCTGCCCGGTCGACTTCAAGCCGCACAGGGGCTCGCCGCCCGGCCAGGACCCGAACCAGGACCCGAACTTCGTCGCCACCCATCGCGAGGACGACGGGGCCCACTGGCTCGGCTGACGCGCCGACAGCGCCATCTGACCGATGCAGACCTGCGACCAGTGCGGCACCCGCGCGCCGCAGCTCCCGGTACGGATCGAGGTCGTCCGCGAGTCCGGGCCGATCGGCCTGGCGGGAGACCCGCGACCGGGCGAGACCATCAACTTCACGAAGGGCTACGCCTTCTGCGGCGCCGATCACGCCTACCTGTGGGCCCGCGAGCGGCGCTACATGCTCTGCAACCGCGCGCCTACCCCCTTCGAGGAGGGCATGCAGCCGTTCCTGCCGAGCCGGCACCTGGGCGGCCGGGTGGGGCTGTGCGACGGCCATCACACCGGACCGCACGAGTGGAAGGAAGCGTGGCCCGGCTAGCGCCTCGCGGCGGCGGCTAGACTGCATCGGCCATGCAGAAGTTCATCGTCACCGGCGGCACCCCGCTCAACGGCAGCGTGCGGATCGCGGGCGCGAAGAATGCCGTGCTGAAGCTCATGGCCGCGGCCGCCCTGACCGATGAGCCGACCCTGCTGCGCAACGTCCCCAGGATCAGCGACGTGATGATCATGCGCGAGGTGATGCGGGACATCGGGTTCGAGGTGCGTCGCGTGAACGGCGACGCGGTGCAGATCGCGGCGCGCGACGCGGAGTGGCTCTTCGTCCCGCTGGAAGCGGCAATGAAGATGCGCTCCTCCTTCATCCTCCTAGGCCCGCTGCTGACCAGGTTCGGGCACGTCATCATCTCGAACCCCGGCGGCGACCGGATCGGGCGGCGCCCGGTGGATCTGCACGTCAACGCCATGGAGCGGCTGGGCGCCACGATCGAGTACAAGAACGGCTACTACTTCGCCCGGGCGCCGCAGGGGCTGCGCGGGGCGCGCATCGAGTTCCCGTACGTCACGGTCATGGGCACCGAGAACGCCCTGCTGGCGGCCGTCCTGGCGCGCGGCACGACGGTCATCGAGAACGCGGCGCAGGAGCCCGAGACCGACGACCTGATCGGCATGCTTCGGGCCATGGGGGCGCATATCGAGCGCACCGCGCCGCATCGGCTGGAGATCGAGGGCGTGGAGCGGCTGGGCGGGGTGGAGCACCGGGTCATCGGCGACCGGCTGGAGGCGGGTACCTTCGCGATCGCCGCGGCGGTGACCGGCGGCGAGGTCGAGATGTCCGGCATGGACCCCACGCACCTCGGCGCATTCATGGAGGTGCTCGGCGGCATGGGCGTTCCCTTCGAGCGGACCGATGACGGCCTGCGCGTCCGCGCGGCCGATGGTTACCAGCCCTGCGACGTCGAGACGGCGCCGTACCCCGGCTTCGCCACCGATCTCCAGGCGCCGCTGGCCGTGCTCATGACCCAGGCCGATGGCGACTCGCGCATCCACGAGACCATCTACGAGGACCGCCTGGACTACACCATGGAGCTGGTGAAGATGGGGGCGGTCATCGAGGTGCAGGACCAGAAGCACGCCTGCGTCGCCGGGCCGACCCAGCTGCACGGGCGCGAGGTGACGATCGCCGACCTGCGGGCCGGCGCCACGCTGGTGCTGGCCGCGCTGGCGGCGGAGGAGACGTCGGTCATCTCGGGCGTGGAGCACGTGGACCGCGGCTACGAGCAGATCGAGGCCAAGCTCGTGGCGCTGGGCGCGCAGATCCACCGCATCGACGCGTAGGCCGGGGGACCGCGGGTTCGCTCGCCGCGCTCGGTGCCGCGCTCGGTGCCGCGCTCTCCGTGCCGCGCTCGCCGTTCCGCGGAATGTGAATGGTGGTCACATCTCGGGAGTCGCGGGTCCCCGACTTCCGGTATGTGAACCACGGTCGCGTTAAGTGACTTGGGCAACGGGGGGACGCCCGTCCCGGCTGTCGCCCACGCTCAGCGCCGGCCGCGGGACCCGCACGCGGTGGCTCCTGACCGACTTAACCTGACCACCATTCACAGATCGCAAGTGAGAGAACACCAGCAGCCCACCCGCCGGCCCGCCCGGTCGGCGCAGCCAGCGCACCGCCTCGCGGCCTCGCGGCTCGAATCCGTCGAACGGCGAACCGAATCGACGGAGCCGATCCCGGGTGGTCGAGCCGTCCGCAACGAGCAGCATCGGCACGACCCCGCGCGTGCGATGCCATCCCCATGCTGCGCGCGAGATGGGGTGCGACCCGCCGTTTGACGTCCAACCCGCCGAGCAGCTCCTGGACATCGGCGATCTCCGTCTTGATCTCCACGACCACGATGATGCGCATGGCCGGGTGCCATGCCAAAAGATCGACCCGCCCCGGTCGCCGAACCGGTTGAAGCTCGCCTCCACGCGCACGACCCAACCCCAACGTTCCAGCCGCGCTTTCCAGGCGGCCTGAAGCGTCGCCTGCTCGACGAGTGGCACGCGAC
>JAPSGM010000070.1 GCA_031177555.1 Chloroflexota bacterium | reverse complement strand
CCTGGCGCTGCTGCTCGCCTTCGTCGGCGTCGTGCTGCTCGGCCCGGTGTACATCGGCCTGCTGCAGCGGCTCGGCTTCGGCAAGCGGATCCGGGCCGAGGGGCCGGAGGGCCACGAGGTCAAGGCCGGCACGCCGACCATGGGCGGCATGCTGCTGGTGCTGGTGGTCATGTTCCTGGCCATGGCCATGCGCATCGAGGACGCCTTCACCCTGAGCCCGATGCTGGCGCTGGTGGGCGTCGGCATCCTGGGCGCCATCGACGACTTCGTGAACGCGCGCACCGGCATCGGCATGCGCGGGCGCTACAAGCTGGTGTGGCAGACCGTCGTGGCACTGCTGGCGGCGTTCTACATCCAGCGTCACTTCAACATCACCGCGCTGAACATCCCGCTGGTCGGCGAGCTGACGGTCGGGCCCATCGTGTTCTTCCTGTTCATGGCGTTCGTGATCGTGGGGGTCAGCAACGCGGTCAACCTGACCGACGGGTTGGACGGCCTGGCCGGCGGCGTCCTCATCTTCAGCTTCGTGGCCTACCTGCTCATCTCGCTGATCGAGATCCCGGATCGGGACGTCGTCGCCAAGCCGAACCTGGCCGTCTTCTGCGCGCTGATCATCGGCGCGCTGATGGGATTCCTGTGGTTCAACGTCCACCCCGCGCAGCTGTTCATGGGCGACTCCGGGGCCCTGTCGATGGGCGCCACCCTGGCGGTGGTGGCCACCATCACCGGGCAGCTGCCGCTGCTGGCCGTCATCGGCATCGTCTTCCTGGCGGTGATCATGAGCGTGGTGCTGCAGGTGACCTCGTTCCGGCTGCGGGGACGGCGCATCTTCCGCATGACGCCGCTGCACCACCACTTCGAGCTCATCGGCTGGGCCGAGGAGAAGATCACCGTCCGGTTCTGGATCGTGGCGGCGCTGGCCGGGCTGCTGGGCTTCAGCATGTTCCTCTCCAGCATCGACGCCCTGGCATGACCCGATGAGCAGCGCCGTCGCTCCCGTCCGCTCCCTTCCGGACCTGGCCGGTCGTCGGGCCCTGGTGCTCGGGCTGGCCCGGTCCGGCGCGGCGGCGGCACGCATGCTGGCCGATGCCGGGGCGGAGGTGACCGTCTACGACCGGCGTGGGTCTGCCGAGCTCGCCGAGACGATCGACTCGCTGGGGGAGCGGCCCGTCTCGCTCGCGCTGGCCGTGCCGCCGGAGGACGCGGAGGCGCTGGTCGCCGGCGCCCAGCTCGTGCTCACCAGCCCGTCGATCTCGCCGCGCTTCCCGACCACCGACGAGTGGCTGCGCCGCGCGCTCCTGGCCGCCGAGGAGGCCGGGATCGAGGTGGTGAGCGAGGTGGAGCTGTTCCTGCGCCTCACCAGCGCCCGCGTGCTGGCCGTGACCGGCACCAAGGGGAAGACGACCACGACCGCGCTGATCGGCTCGATCCTGGCCGCCGGCGAGGTGCCGCACGCGGTGGGCGGCAACATCGGGACGCCCCTGGTCGAGCAGGTCGGGCTGCTCGGCGCGGACGACTGGGCCGTCCTGGAGCTGTCCGAGCTGCAGCTGCCGACCATCTCGCGCGGGGCCGACGTGGCGGTCTACACCAACGTCGCCGGCGACCACCTCGACCGCCACGGCAGCGTGGAGGCGTACCGCGCCGTCAAGGCGCGGCTCGCCCAGCTCTCCGTGGAGCGCGGCACGGTCGTGCTCAACGCCGACGATCCCGGCTGTCTCGAGCTGGGTGGCGCGCTGGTCGGCGACCTGCGCTGGTACGGCGTCGGCGACCTGCGTCTCCAGGCCACCGCGGTGGACGGCTGGGTCCACGTCGAGCGGCAGGCGGTGCTGCCGCTGCGTGACGTGCCCCTGGCGGGAAAGCACATGCAGTCCAACGTCCTGGCCGCGGCGCTGGGCGCGTCGCTGGCCGGCGCGCCGGCATCGGCGGTGGCGGAGGGGATCCGCGGCTTCGGCGGCGTCCCGCACCGCATGGAGTCGGTCGCCGAGCGCGACGGGATCCGCTACGTCAACGACTCGCAGGCCACCATCCCGATGGCCACGCTGGCCGCCATCGGCTCGTTCGAGGACGCCGGCGTGGTCCTGATCGCCGGCGGGCGCGGGAAGGGGCTGGACTACGCGGAGCTGGCCGATGCCGCGGCGGCGCGCTGCCGCGCATTGGTGCTGATCGGGGAGACCGCCGGCGAGATCGAGCGGCTGGTCGGTGGGCGCGCGCCGGTGCTGCGCGCGGGGAGCATGGACGAGGCGGTCGCGCTGGCCGCGCGCGCGGCTCGCCCCGGTGACGTGGTGCTCCTCAGCCCGGCGGCGGCCAGCTTCGACATGTTCGCCGACTACGCGGCTCGCGGCGAGGCCTTCCGGGCCGCGGTCCGGGCGCTGGGGAGCGGCGCGGGGTGACCGCGCAGGCCGTCAGCGCCACCCGCCGCAGCACCGCGCGCGCCGCGCGCACGGGCGTGCGCCGCGAGCGCCACCACGTCAGCTGGCCGCTGCTCACCGCGGTGCTGGCGCTGGTGGCCATCGGGGTGGTGATGGTGTACTCGGCGTCCACCGTGCGCTCCTACCTGGCGGGCGGGGACCCCGGAGCGCAGGGCATCCAGCAGGCGATCTGGGCGGCGCTCGGCATCGCGGCCATGTACGTGGCCAGCCGCGTCGACTTCCGCCTGCTGCGCTACCTGGCCATCCCGGCCTACGTCGGCAGCCTGGCGCTGCTGGTCCTGGTGCTGCTCCCGGGCGTCGGCACGGAGGCCTTCGGCTCGCGCCGCTGGCTGGTCATTCCCGGCATCGGGTCGTTCCAGCCGGCCGAGCTGGCCAAGCTGGCGATCTGCCTGTACCTCGCGCACTGGCTCGACCGCCGCGGCAAGCTGGTGAAGAGCTTCTGGAACGGCCTGGTCCCGTTCAGCCTGCTGGTGGCGCCGGGCTTCGTGCTCATCGCCCTGGAGCCGGACCTGGGCACGTCGGGCGTGTACGCCATCACCACCCTCTCCGTCTTCTTCATGGCCGGCGCCAACCTGCTGTACCTGGGCGCCATCGGCTCGGCGGTGGGAGCAGCCGCGCTGGTCATGGTCAGCAGCACCGCCTACCAGCTGCAGCGGGTGCACACCTTCCTGGATCCCTTCCGCGACCCCATGGGAGCCGGCTACAACACCATCCAGGCCCTCTACGCGCTCGCCCTCGGCGGGCTGGCGGGGCAGGGCCTGGGCGCCTCGAAGCAGAAGTTCCTGTACCTGCCGGCACCGTCGACCGACTTCATCTTCGCCATCATCGGCGAGGAGCTGGGGCTGGTCGGGACGCTGACGGTGGTGGCCCTCTTCCTGCTGGTCGCCTACCACGGGTACCGGATCGCCATTCACGCACCGGACACCTTCTCAGGGCTGCTGGCCGCCGGCATCACCACCTGGCTGGTGGCGCAGGCCGGGATCAACATGATGGTGGTCACCGCCCTGCTGCCGGTCACCGGCATCCCGCTCCCGTTCATCAGCTACGGTGGCTCGGCCCTCACCATCAACCTCGTCGCGGTCGGCATCCTGCTGTCGATCTCGCGCGAGACCACGCAGTCAGGATCGGTGCTCGATGCGCTTTCTGGTTTCGGGCGGCGGGACAGGCGGGCACATCTTCCCCGCGCTGGCCGTCGCCAGCGCCCTGCGCGACGCGCAGCCCGACCTTGAGCTGTCGTACGTCGGCGGCGTGCGCGGCATGGAGCGCCGCCTGGTCGCCGGGGCCGGCCTGGCCTACCACGAGCTCATGGTCCGCTCGCTGCGCAGCGGCGGCGTGAACGCGCACCTCGTCCTCGACCCGCTGCGCCTCGGCGCCTCGGTGCCTCAGGCGTGGGCGCTGCTGGCCCGGCTGCGACCCGACGCGATCTTCACGACCGGGGGCTACCTGGGCATCCCGCTAGTCATGGCCGCCCGCGCGCGGGGGGTGCCGAGCATGGTGTGGGAGGGCAACGTGGTGCCCGGCCGGGCCACGGCGGCGGTGGGGCGCCTGGCCGACCGGGTGGCCGTCTCCTTCCCGCCCACCCTGGCCGCCTTCCCCGGCCGCTCGTTCGTATCCGGCACGCCCATCCGCTCCTTCGCCGGCATCGAGCGCGCGGCAGCGCGCGCCGTCCTGCGCCTGGCCGATGATGACCGCCTGCTGCTCGCCTTCGGCGGCTCCCAGGCGGTGGCGCGCATCACCTCGGCCATCGACGGCGCACTGGAGTCGATCCTCGGGGAGTGGCAGGTCCTGCACGTCGCCGGGGAGGCCGGCATGGCGGCGGCCGAGGCGTCGCGCGCGCGCCTCCCGCAGCCGATGCGGGCGCGCTACCGGCCGGTGCCGTTCATCGGCGAGGGGATGGCCGAAACCCTGGTGGCGGCCGACCTGGTCCTGGGGCGGGCCGGCTCGTCCACCTGCGCGGAGGTCGCGACCGTGGGCGTCGCGGTCATCCTGGTGCCGTACCCCTACGCGAGCGCCCACCAGCACGAGAACGCCGCCTGGCTGGCGGACCAGGGCGCCGCCGTGGTGGTGCCGGACGCCGAGCTGGACGCGCGGCGCCTGGTGCGGGAGGTCGGGTGGCTGCGCGACGACGAGGCCCGGCAGCGCCTGGCCGACGCCGCCCGCGCGCTCGGCCGGCCACAGGCCGCGGCCGAGATCGCCGCCGAGCTGATCCGGATGGGGTCGCGGGCCGCATGAGCCGCGGCATGCCGGCCGCCGGGCGGCTCGACGAGCTGGCGGGCGAGCGCGGGATCGAGCTTGTCCACGACCGGCCGCTGGCGCCGCTGACCACGCTGCGCGTGGGTGGTCCGGCCCAGCGCTTCGTGGAGGTGAGCGACCGCGCGGCGCTGCTGGCCGCCCTGCGCCTGGCGCGCGACGCCGGCGCCCCGGCCTTCGTGCTCGGCAACGGCAGCGACCTGGTGGTGTCCGACGAGGGCATGCCGGGCCTGGTGGTCCGCAACCGGGCGCGCGGCGTGGCGATCGAGGGGACGCAGCTGACCGCCGACGCCGGCGCGCCGATGGCCCTGCTGGTCAAGCGCTGCACGGCCGAGGGGCTGGCCGGCCTGGAGTTCGGCATCAGCGTCCCCGGCACGCTGGGCGGCGCGGTGTGGGCCAACGCCGGGGCGCATGGGGGCGAGATCAAGGACCTCCTGGTCGGTGCGGAGGCGTGGGACCCGGCCGGGGACACGGAGCTGACCCTGGCCCACGCCGACTGCGCCTTCGCCTACCGCGAGTCGCGCTTCAAGCACGGCGACGAGGTGGTGCTGGCGGCCACGCTGCAGCTGGAGCGCGACGACCCGGCCGCCATCGGCGAGCGGGTGGACGCCAACCAGGCGCAGCGGCGCGCCACCCAGCCGCTGGCCGACCAGAACGCGGGCAGCGTCTTCCGCAACCCGCCGGGCGACCACGCCGGGCGGCTGATTGACGTTGCCGGGCTCAAGGGCCGCCGCGTGGGGTCGGCCATGGTGAGCACGCTCCACGCCAACTTCATCGTGGTCGACCGTGGTGGCCGCGCCGCCGACGTGCGCGCCCTCGGTAACGAGGTGCGCGCCCTCGTCCAGGAGCGCTTCGGCGTCATGCTGCAGTACGAGATCGAGTTCGTCGGCCACTGGCCGGAGCCGGAGGCGGGGAGCGGCCCGCCGGGAGAGCGCGCGTGAGGCGCCTGCGGGTGGGCATCTTCGCCGGCGGTCGCTCGGCCGAGCACGAGGTCAGCGTGGCCTCGGCCGAGGCCGTGCTGCGCGCCATCGACCGCGACCGCTTCGAGCCATACCTCATCTACATCGATCGCTCCGGCCGCTGGCACCTCCCGGCTGGCCCGGCGGCCGAGCTGGGCGAGGGCAGCCTGGCCGGGCTGCTCGGCATCGAGACGCCAACCCAGCACACGGCGCGGCTGGGCGAAGCCCGCCTGCCCGTCCCGGCGAGCCCGGACGCGTCCGCGCTCGCGCCACGCGTCGCCCTGCGCTCGCTGGCCGAGGCGATCGACGTCGCCTTCCTGGTGCTGCACGGCCCGTTCGGCGAAGACGGCACGTTGCAGGGCTTCCTGGAGCTGGCCGGCATCCCGTACACCGGCGCGGGCGTGCTGGCCAGCTCCATCGGGATGGACAAGATCGTCTTCAAGGACCTCATGCGCGGCCATGGCATCCCGGTGGTCGACCACACCTGGTTCCGCCGCTCCGCCTGGACCGATGACCCCGACGCCGTGCTGCGCGACGTCGCCGAGCGCCTCGGCCCGCGGAGCGTGGTGAAGCCGGCACGCCTGGGCAGCAGCGTGGGCATGAGCCTGGTCCACGGCCCCGACGAGCTGCCGGACGCCATGGAGGAGGCGTTCCGCTACGACAGTAAGGTCATCGTGGAGGCCTACGTGCCCGATGCCCGCGAGCTGGAGTGCGGCGTGCTCGGCAACGACGACCCAATCGTGCTCGGGCCCGGCGAGGTGCGCAGCCACAAGGAGTGGTACGACTACGAGTCGAAATACACCGCCGGCCTCGCCGACGTCCATCCGCGGGCCGACGTCGACCCCGACCTGGCAGCGCGGCTGCGGGAGCTGTCGCTGGCGGTGTACCGCGCCGTGGACTGCGCCGGGTTCGCGCGCGTCGACTTTTTGGTCCCGTCAGGCAGGGCCTACGTCTCCGAGATGAACACGATCCCCGGGTTCACCGCCACCAGCATGTTCCCCAAGCAGGCGGAGCTGGCCGGCATCTCCTTCGGCGAGCTGGTGGCGCGCATCATCGAGCTCGGCCTGGAGCAGGCGAGGCTGGGCCAGAACCCGGCCGAGCCCGCGGATGCCGTGGAGGGGGACGAGTGAGCCGCGGGGGGCGGCCGCGGCGCGGCGCTGGCCATGCCGCCCGTCCCCGGCAGCCGGTCCGCGCGCGGCTGGCGACGCGGCTGCCGTCGCGGTCGCGGATCGGCGCCGTCCTGCTGTTCGCCGCCCTCGTCGCCGGCCTGGTGACGCTGGTGAACGGCCCGTGGCTGCGCGTGGCCCGCACGGCCCACGCCGGCGAGCGCTACACGCCGCCCGAGCAGCTGCAGGCGGTGCTGGCGGCCTACGTCGGGCGGCCGCTGCTGACCCTGGACAGCGCAGAGATCGCCGGGCGGCTGGCGCAGCTGCCGGCCGTGGCCGAGGCGAGAGTGAGCGCCCGACTGCCCGACGGCCTGGAGGTGACGGTCGTCGAGAAGCGGCCGGCCGCCACCTGGTTCACGCCGGCGGCGCGCCTGGTGCTGGCCTCGGACGGGAGCATCATCGGCTCGCTGCCGCGCGTCGCCGAGCTGCCACGCGAGCTGGCCCGGCTGCCGGCCATCGACGACCTGCGCACCGCCAGCCGCTCGCTGGCGGTCGGGGCGGCCGTGCCGCTGGCGGAGCTGCGAGCGGCGGAGCGGCTGCTCGAGCTGGACCCGGAGCTCCTCGGCTCGCGTGCCGACCGCTTCGGGGTCCGCGTCGACGACGAGTACGGTTTCATGCTCGTCGCCGAGCGGCCGGGCTGGGAGGCGGCGCTGGGCTTCTACCAGGCCGCCCCGGGCGAGACCGAGGCGGAGGCCATGGCCCGCCTGGACGCCCAGGTGGCGGCCGTTCGCACGCTCTTTGCAGAGCGTCCCGAGCGGCTGGTCGGCTGGGTGGATGCCCGCAACCCGGGGAAGGTATATTGGGCGCCCTAGAGGCCGCGACGCGATCGGAGGCGGAGCGCGCGGCGAGCAGCGGTGACGTTCCCTATGTGGCTGCCCCTGATCGGCCTTGCGCTCGGCATCGGACTCGGCCTGATCATGAACGTCAGCGTCAGCCCGGACCTGGCGCGCTACAGCGCGGTCGGCATCCTGGCCGGGCTGGACTCGGTGCTCGGGGCCATCCGGGCCGAGCTGGACGCCCACTACGACAACCGCGTCTTCCTGTCCGGCTTCGTGACCAACGCGCTGGTGGCGGTGGCGCTGACCTTCGTCGGCGACCGGCTGGGCATCGACCTGTATCTGGTGGCGCTGTTCGCCTTCGGGCTGCGCATCTTCCAAAACGTGGCGCTGATCCGGCGTCACTTCCTGTAGGCTCGATCCGCGGCCGACCGAGCGTGGCATCGGTCCGGCGAGACCATCGGAGGTAGCTTGGACAGGGAGACGGTGCTGGTCGGCATCGACGCCGGCACGACCAAGGTGACCACGCTCATCGGCGAGGTGGGGCGGTCCGGCGATGTGAGCATCATCGGCTACGGGATCGCCCCGTCGGTCGGCATGAAGAAGGGCATGGTCGCCAACATCGACCAGACCGTGAACTCCATCGCCGCCAGCCTGGAGAAGGCCGAGCGGCTGTCCGGCTACAAGATCAGCTCCGCCTTCGTGGCGGTGGGCGGCAGCCACATCTCCTCGCAGAACTCGCGCGGCGTGGTGGCGGTCTCCGGGCACAAGCGCGAGGTGAGCCGCGAGGACGTGGCGCGGGCCACCGACGCGGCCAAGGCCGTCCAGACGCCGTCCAACCGCGAGGTGCTGCACGTCATCCCGCGCGGC
>JAPSGM010000069.1 GCA_031177555.1 Chloroflexota bacterium | reverse complement strand
ACGGCGACGACCAGCACCTTGTCTTGTCCGGCACCCGCGTGCGCGAGATGCTGTCATCCGGCGAGATCCCGCCCCAGGAGTTCAGCCGCCCGGAGGTGGCGCAGATCCTCATCGACGCCTACCGCACGCCCGCCGCCGCGCGCTGACACCCCTCTCCGAAAGGACTGATACCGACCGATGACCCAGACCGATCGACCAGCGCCCGGGGCGCCGGTGCAGACCACGACCACCACGGACCGCCACGGTAGGACGATCCACCTCGGCGGGGGCGTGGGCACCATCGACGGCCGCGAGACCACCGGCTTCACCATCTGGTTCACCGGGCTGTCCGGCTCGGGCAAGAGCACGATCGCCCATATCCTTGAGGGCGAGCTGCGCAGGCGCGGCCACAAGGTGGAGGTGCTCGACGGCGACGTGGTGCGCACCAACCTGTCGAAGGGCCTCGGCTTCAGCAAGGAGGACCGCGACACCAACATCCTGCGCATCGGCTGGGTGTGCGAGGTGCTGAGCCGCAACGACGTGGTGGCCATCGGCGCCGCCATCAGCCCCTACCGCGAGGCCCGGGACCAGGTCCGCGCCAAGATCGGTCGCTTCGTGGAGGTCTACGTCGAGGCGCCGCTGGAGGTGCTGGCCGACCGCGACGTGAAGGGCCTGTACCGCAAGGCGATGGCCGGCGAGATCAAGGGCTTCACCGGCGTCGATGACCCGTACGAGCCGCCGATCGACCCGGAGGTGGTCTGCCATACCGACGATCGCGAGACGCCGGAGCAGTCGGCCGAAAAGGTCATCGCCAAGCTGGAGGAGCTCGGCTACATTTCCGCGTGACCTGATCCGCGGGAGGCACGTCCATACCGTCTCTCACCCGAGTGCGCGTCCTGCTGCTCCTGGCTGCCTCGGCCGTCGCCGTGTCCGGCTGCGCGCCGGTCGAGCCTCTGAAGGCCGCCGATGCGCCGTCGCTCCCGCCGGGGGCGACCCTGGTTCCGCAGCCGGGCGTGCTGGTCACGGTCATCCAGGGCGGGCTGGAGGTGCCCTGGGACCTCGCCTTCGCGCCGGACGGCCGGATGCTGGTCACCGAGCGCATCGGCCGCATTCGCGTCTACGCATCGGATGAGGCCGGGGCGGCGCAGCTGTCGGTCACGCCCATCGATGACGCGATCCGGCTGGGAGAGGGCGGTGGCATGGGGATCGCGGTCGACCGCGACTTCGAGCGCCACCCGTTCGCCTACGTCTGCGCCACGCGCGACGTGGACGGGGTGGAAGGCCCGAAGCCGGCCGTCAACGAGCTGCTGCGCTACCGGGTCGAGGCGGGCGGCGAGCTGACGCTGGATGGTCCGCCGCTGCTCACCGGCATGCGCGCCCACGAGCATCACAACGGCTGCGCGGTGGAGACCGATGCCTCCGGGCACGTGTGGCTGACCATGGGCGACGCCAACACCGCCCGCGGCGAGAACCTGGCGCAGGACCCCGCGTCGCTCAACGGGCGGGTGCTGCGCATCGAGCGCGACGGCTCGATCCCGGCCGACAACCCGGTGCTGCCCGGCAATCCCGAGCCGACGGCGGCCTACACCATGGGCCAGCGCAACCCGCAGGGCATCGCCTTCCGGGACGACGGCCTGGTCATGACCGCCGAGCACGGCACCGATCGCGACGACGAGCTCAACCTGATCGTCGCGGGCGGCAACTACGGCTACGCCTGCTGGAGCGGCGCGGAGACGCTGGGCCCGGGGCAGGAGCAGGAGGGACTGGCCCGGGACGTCTGCGGCCCCGCGGACGACTACCTGCCCGCGGCCTGGGCATCCGGCCTGCCCACCATCGCCACGTCGGGTGCCGTCTTCTTGAACGGCCCGCAGTGGGGCGCATGGGAGGGCAACCTGCTGGTCAGCACCCTGAAGGAGGAGGACCTCCGCCGCTTCACCGTGAGCGCCGACGGGTCGCAGGTCCGCATGGTGGAGACGCTGCTGCCGGACGCGTTCGGCCGCCTCCGGGCACTGACCATCGGCCCGGACGGTTGGCTGTACGTGACCACCTCCATGGGAAGCAACGACGCGGTGCTCAAATTGGAGCTGCGCTAGGGCCGCCCGTGGCAGCGCGCCGAGCCGGTGTCGCTGTAGGAGCCATCCACGCTGATGAATCGCCACGCGTAGGCGCCGTCCTTCAGGCGCAGCTTCAGGACGCCGTGGGCGGTCGCGTTGCGCTCGACGGAGTGCGGTTGGATCTCGTCGAAGCCGCGCAGGCCCGCCCCACCGGTGCCCACCACGAACTGGCGGATGCCACGCCACGTGCGCGTACCGTCCGGTCGCATGGGTGCGAATCGCTCGTAATCGTGGTCATGCCCGTTGAGCACGGCTTCGACGCCGGCCCGATAGAGTCGCCGCCACAGCTGCTTCACCTCGCCGGAGTTGCCGTGCTCCCCGGAGCTGAAGAGCGGGCGGTGCCAGTACGCCAGGCTGCAGCGCGTCCGGTGCGCCTCGAGGTCGGCCTTCAGCCAGGCAAGCTGCGCGTCCGAGAGGACCTCGGAATTCAGGCTGTAGATCCGCCACGCGCCGCGGGTGTAGGCGTAGTACCCGCGATCCTCCGGCCCCGCCCGCTTGCGGAAGTATCCGAAGTACCCGGCTGCATCCTCCGTCCGGTAGTCGTGGTTGCCCGGACTCGGCTTGGTACGGTCGCGGTGCCGGCCCCAGGTGGGCCGGTAGCAGTCGGCGAACTCGGCCGCCGTCCCCGACGGGTACGCGTTGTCACCGGTAGTGAAGACCGTGCCGCCGATCGTGTCGAGCAGGTCCGCGGTCGCCTCGTCGGCATGCCAGGCGCATCCGGCAATGTCCCCGGCACCCACCAGCGTGACCGCGGGCTCCTCGGCGGAGACGCCGGGCAGGGCCGCCGGGGTGACGCTGAAGACGAACGCGATCAGCGCCGACAGCACCCCCATGCGCGAACCTTAGCGCGAAGCGCCGCGATGCGCTCAGTTGTTGACGGTGATGGTTCGCTGCGTGGAGGTCACCTTGCGGCCGTCGGTCGTGACGAGGACCGCCTTGATCTTATGGGTGCCGTCGGGAACGCTCGCCGACCTCCACGCCACGCTGTACGGGCTCGACCGGTCGCGCGCGACCTGCTTGCCGTCGACGTAGAACCTCACCCACTCCACCCTGGTCTCCAGGTCGGTCCTGGCGCTGGCGGCCAGCGTGATCTTGCCACTCACGGTGGCGCCGTTCGCCGGCTTGGTCAGCGCGACGCGGGTGTTCGCCACGGTGACGCTGACCACCGGCGACTCCAGCACCCCCACGTCCGTCGACACCACGGCGCGCACCGGCACCGACCCGTCGTGCGCGGCGCGCGTGTCCCACGTCGCGGAGTACGGGGCGACCCCGTCGAAGTCGGAGCCCAGGTACAGCTGGCCGGCGTAGAACGAGACGTCCCACACCCCGCCTGCCGATGACGGGACGGACGCCGTCAGCGTCACCTTCCCCCTGAGCGTGCTCCCAGCCGCCGGGGTTGAGATGGCCACGGCCGCCTGCGGGTTGTTCACGTTGACCACGGTCCCCGGCGACTGCGTGACGTACCACGTCGAACCGTCGTTGATCTCGGCACGGGCCGAGACCACGTGCGGGCCGTTCTGCGTCCACCCGTCGTCGGTGGTCCACGTCGCCTGCCAGGGCGCCTCGTAGGCGTAGGCCACCTCCATGCCGTCAACCACGAAGGTGACGGACGAGACCGATGCGTCGCCGCCGGGAGCGGGCGACGCCTCCAGCGTCACTTCGCCGCTGACCGTCGCCCGCGCGACGGGGGCCTGGAGCGTCACGGCGTGATCGGTGTGCTCCACCAGCACGACGCCCTCGTCCGACGTGGCGGCCTGTCCGCGGTCGTCCACGAAGCGGGCCCTGACGCTCAGCTCCTCGCCGCCGGCCACGCCCGAGGTGTCGTACAGGTGCGTGTACGGCGCCGAGCTATCGGTTCCGACCAGGTTGCCGTTCACGCGGAACTCCACCCGATCGACGCCGCTGCCGAGGACCGGGTGCGGGACGGCCGCCAGCAGCACGGCGTCGTCCGCGACGGTCTGCGTCCCTGCTGCGGGGTTCGGGTTCAGCAGCTCGACGGTCGGCACGCCGATGTACACCACGCGCTGCGCGCTGCTGCGGGTGGTGCCGCCGGAGTCGGTGACGCGCACCTTGACGTTGACCGCGTACTCGCCGCTGTACGGCCTGGCATCCCAGGTCCCGCCGAAGGGAGCGGTCGTGTCCGTGCCGCGCACGGTGCCGTTGACGAGAAGCTCGACCTGGCTCACGGTCCGGCCGTCCGGGGCGCTGGCCTTCGCCGACCACGGCATGTCGCCGGTGGCGGACTCGTAACTTGTCGGCTCGAGCAGGCGGATCCGGGGGTTGTCGACGGTCACCCTGCGCGGGGAGGAGGACTTCCAGCGGAAGTAGTTGTCCACCGCGTGTGCGACGACCGTGATCGACTGCCCGTTGCTGTAGCCACCGTTCTCGGGGAATGTGTTCAGGCTGAGGCGATACGGCGAGGAGCTGTCGCTGCCCACGTACTTGCCGTTCACCTCCCACGCGACCTCGTCGATCGAGGCGCCCGACGGCGCGGTGGCGTTAGCGGTGAAGACGGCCACGCCGGACACGGTGCTCCCCGTGGCCTGGATCGAGACGCTGGGGCGGTGCAGCCGATCCCAGCCGCCGGGCGAGACCTTCGCCAGGAAGCGGTTGGTGGCCGTGTTCCAGTGCTTGTCGAGATAGCTGCCGTCTCGCGGCTTCGGGTTGAAGTAGTCATTGCGCCGGCAATCCAGGCGCTCGGGGATAGTGGGCGTGCACACGTCGCGCAGTGCCTCGCCGCTTCCGTCCTCGTAGCACATGACGTCCGCCTCGTCGGTGCAGTGGAAGTACTGCGTGGCGTTGGGCGCCGACGGCTGGACGCCGCCCAGCGTGTGAACCAGCTCGTGCGTGGCCACTTCGGTTCCCATCAAGACCCCCTCGCCCTGCGTCCAGCAGCCCGCGTACACGAGCGCCAGGAGCCCGCCGTCGTTGTTCATGTTGTTGCTGCCGGCACGGTCGTCCGGCCAGACCTCGGCGATGCCCGAGCATGAGCCGAAGCCCGACCCCTCGGTAAAGGCCAGGCCCTTCTGGTTGGGGCTAAGCAGCCCGCGGTCCATCAGGTTGAACCGGAGCGTCGTGACGTCGTAGCCGAGGTTGGCCCCGACGGCGGTCACCCGCAGCTTGCAGCCTGAGGCCATGAGCCAGCGCACGTGGCGTCGCGCATCGCTCTGCCTCGCCGAGTCGTCGATCACCTTGTCGGCGTGCGCTACGATCTCGCGGATCAGCGGCTTGCGCGTGCTGAGCTTGGACGACCCGTTCTTGTCGTAGATGTAGAACACCTTGACGTAGGGGCCGCTGCCATAGCACGGGATGCCGGGCGGTGTCGGCACAGGGGGCAGCTCGTCCTCGGCGGTCAGGCTCACGGCCGCGGCGTCGGCGACGTAGAGGTCCACGCCGTGCGTGCATCCGGCCGCCCGTCCGTCGGCACGGCTGCGTTCGTTGACGAAGGCGCGAGCCGTGAGAAGGCCCGTGCAGGCCTCGGACCGGACGAGCCCCATCGCCTCGTTGACGTGGTCGGGGGCAGCCCTGAAGCGCTGATCGGCTGCCGGGGGACGGTCCGGATCGCGAGCGAACGCCTCGGTAGCGCCCATGGCGGCGAACAGGACGAGCAGCGGGATGAACGGGGCGAGCAGGGCCAGTCGTGCGCGGCCGCGGCCGGCTGCGGGCTCGGGTGCGGGCATCTCCCCCTCTTCCAAAGTACCCAGTTGCAGTCGGCCGGGCGGGGCACTCCGGCGCGCGCATTGTGGCGGCAGTCTCGCCGATTGTCGATACCGAATTTTCATCGGCCCCGGGCTACACTCGCCTGCGTGGCTCGCATCCTCGTGGTCGAGCCGGTCGCGGCGGCCGGCGTCGACGTCCTCTCCGCGGCGCACGAGACCGACGTCCGGCTGAACCTAGACCGGGCGGCCATGCTCAAGGCGCTCACCGAGGACGGGGGCTGGGACGCCCTGGTCGTCCGGTCCCAGACCCGCGTCGATGCCGACCTGCTCGCCGCCGCCGCTCCGCGGCTGTCGGCGGTGGGCGTCGCTTCCGTGGGGACGGATCGGATCGACCTGGACGCCGCGACCCGTGCCGGCGTGATGGTGGTCAACGCCCCCACCGGCAACACCATCGCCGCCGCGGAGCACACCATGGCAATGATGCTGGCCCTGCATCGCCGCATCCCCGCCGCCGATGCATCGGTTCGCGCCGGTGAGTGGGAGCGCAGCCGCCACACCGGCTCGGAGCTGCGGCATCGGGCCCTGGGCATCATCGGGCTCGGGAAGATCGGGAAGGCGGTCGCCCGGCGGGCGAACGGGTTCGAGATGCGGGTTCTGGCCCACGACCCGTACCTGACAGCTGAGCAGGCGTCCGAGCACGGGGCGCGCCTGGTCGGGCTGCTGGAGCTGCTGCAGCGCTCGGACGTGATCACGGTGCACCTGCCCCTCACGCCGCAGACCCGCGGCTTGATCGGGCGGGCCGAGATCGAGGCCATGAAGCCCGGAGCTCGGCTGCTCAACGTGGCGCGTGGCGGCATCGTGGATGAGGCCGCCCTGGCCGATGCCCTCGCCTCCGGCCACCTGGCCGGCGCCGCGATCGACGTCTACGCTACCGAACCGATGGCGCCCGACAACCCGCTCCGCTCCGCGCCGAACACGGTCCTCACCCCGCACCTCGGTGCATCGACCGCAGAGGCACAGGAACGCGTGGCGGTGGAGATGGCCGAGCAGCTGCTGGAGGCCCTGGCCGGGGTCACCCCGATCTACGCCGTCAACGCCCCGGCAGTGGCGCCGGACGTCGCGCCCCGCCTGCGCCCCTACGTCGACCTTGGCCGGCGCATGGCGATCCTGGCGCGCCAGCTGTCGCCGGCCGCCTTCGACTGCGTGGCCCTGACCTACGCCGGCGAGATCGGCGGCTGGGACCCGTCGCCCATCCGGACCGCCGTGCTGGCGGCCATCCTGGAGGCGGTCACCGACCAGCGCGTCAACGCGGTGAACGCCGACCTGGTGGCGACCGAGCGAGGGCTGGCGGTCCGCGAGTCGCGCTCCGAGTCCTCCGGCGCATGGGCTTCGCTCCTCAGCCTGGAGACGGGGGAAGGCGAGGGCGCGTTGCGCCTCGCCGGCTCCACCGCGCACGGCCGGCCCCACCTGGCCGCCGTAGACGGCTTCGAGATCGACGCCGAGCTCGCCGGCCGCATGCTCGTCACCCGACACCGCGACCAGCCCGGCATCGTGGGATCCGTGGGCACCGCGCTGGCCGCAGCGGGCATCAACATCTCCTCGCTCGAGCTGTCGCGCCTCTCCGAGCACGGCGAGGCCATGATGTTCGTCAGCGTCGACCAGCCGATCCCCGAGGCCGTCCTGGCGGAGCTCGGGGACATCTCCGGCATGGTCGAGGTCCGGGTTGTGGAGCTGCCTGGGCTCTGACCGCGTTTCACGAAGTGTCGAGGCGACCTCGTGCAATACGTGCTGCACGTGCAGCACCTGCCGCACAACCACTCCCTGACAGCGGTGGGACCTCCACCTTTGGAGCCGGATCCTCCTCCCAGGGCGGCGGCAGCCCTTCCAACCACCCCTGGGGCACCCGCGCGTAGTTCGCGAGGAGACGGGCCACCACTCGGTTCATGCTCCTGCCCTTATCGGCCTATGATCGACCGCATGAGCGGCGTTAAGCCCTTTGCGTCATCGGCGGACCTGGAGGAGAAGCAGGCGACGCTGGAGGAGCTGGCCGACGGGGTGTACGCCTACACCGCGCAGGGCGACCCCAACGTGGGGTGCGTGATCGGGACCGATGCCATCGGGGCCATCGAGGCGCGTGCCACCCCCCTCATGGCTCAGGGCTGGATCGACGTCATCCGCACCCGCTCGGGGCTGCCCTTCGGCGACCTGGTGCTGACGCACTACCATGCCGTGCGGGTGCTGGGCGCATCGGCCTTCGGTGCGGGGCGCATCATCGCCACCCGACAGACGGCCGAGCTCATCGAGGAGCGCGGCGCGGAGGACTGGGCCAGCGAGCGGGCCCGCATGCCGCGGCTGTTCACGGGCGCGGAGACGATCCCCGGCCTGACGAGACCGACCCACACGTTCGACGGTGAGATGATCCTGGACCTCGGGAACCGGCGGGTCGAGCTGCGCTTCCTGGGGCGCGGGCACACGTCGGGCGACCTGGTGGTCTGGCTGCCGGAGGAGCGCATCTGCTTCGCCGGGGACCTGGTGGAGGCGCAAGCGGCGCCGTACATGGGCGACGCCCACATCGGGGATTGGCGGGGAGCCACGCTGGACGCCGTGGCCGCGCTCGGCGCCGAGCAGATGGTACCCGGCCGCGGCCCGGTCGTCCGGGGAGCGGCGGCCGTGGGACAGGCCATCGAGGACACCCGCAGCTTCCTGTCGGTCCT
>JAPSGM010000068.1:8041-8468 GCA_031177555.1 Chloroflexota bacterium | reverse complement strand
CTCGCTGAACTTCGGCTCCTCGAAGTAGTAGTCGCGGAAGTGCAGCTCGAGGTTCTTGCCGGTGAAGTCGGTGATGGGGGTGATCTCGTCCAGCAGCTCGCGGAGGCCGGTCTGGACGAACCAGTTGAAGGAATCGGTCTGGGTCTGGATCAAATTCGGGAGGGGAAGGACCTCCGGGATGTGCGAGAAGTTCTCACGGCTCGGTGCCAGCTCAAACCGGCTGGCGGACTCGGCCAAGGCCATTCAGGACTCCTTGGGGGCAGGGTGGAGGGCATGCAGAGGCGCGGACACGCGAACGGAGAGTATATCACCCATTTCCGCTTCGTCAACTGAAGCGCCCCGTCGGTAGTGTCTCAGTTTGGCTTCGGGGCTATCCGAACAGCAACTAGGGTCGGACCGGCGATTGCGCCTTCCATGAGGACTTGGG
>JAPSGM010000068.1:0-8031 GCA_031177555.1 Chloroflexota bacterium | reverse complement strand
CGTCGGTAGTGGGTCAGTTTGAGGGGCGAGTCACCCGAGTACGATGGCTCGTCGACCGCCACGATCTGCATCCCCTGACCGAGCAGCGCCGCGCGGGGCGCTGGGTCGGAGTGATCCCGCCCGCCAGCGTGCGCTGGTCCCGTCGCTGGCCTCTTCGGCTCAAAGAGTCATCTTCGGATTGTTAGCGAAGGTCTCGGCGGGAAATTGGCTCATTCAATCGGCTCGGGATTGCTAGGCCGCGATTTCGGGCATTTCGCCGGCGGCGTTGCCGCTAACACTTCGCGGGTGATTGTCGGACGCAGGTGATTGTATGAGTAGGAGGTCCCCTCGGCGGTCCCCGCCGAGCTTATCGGACACTCCTGTCGACGGCCACGGCCCCGGCCAAACCGCCGGCTCCCGGTACTCTGGCGCCATGAGTGTCCGCGGGGATGCTGCCGCGTGGGTCGGGGCCGGGCTGGCGGTGGCTGGAATCGCCTGGCTCGGGCCGCTGATGGTCGACCAGATGACGTTCTTCGGCGATCGCGACCAGGAGGCCGATGCTGCCGCCGCGCGGGCGCTCATGCCATTGCCGGCGGCGCTCTTGGCGGCAGGCGCCGCATTGATCACTAGCCGTGGACAGCCGCTGAGCGGCGCCATGGCGGCCCTGCCCCTGGTTTCGGTGGCGCTGGCCTGGGCCACGCCGGCTGCGCTCTACCAGCTCCTCGCCTGCGGCTTGAGCGCGCCCTTTGCAGTGGGCTCCGTCCTCGCCACGACCGTACCGCTGGGCGGCGGCGCCCCACGGCCGGTGCTGTTGGCGCTCGCGGTGGCCGCGGCTGCCGCCGCCATCATCGCGACGCCCGTCCTGGCCGGGCTGGCGGTCTTGACACTGGTGGCGTGGCGCCTCCTGAGCCGCGACGTTCGGCTCGCGCGGGCCGCGGGCTGAGGCCATGAGGTAGCGACTGCTCGCGAATCAACGTCGCGGCCGGCGTTCGCACAGGACGGCCCAGACGCCTCGGGAAGGCCCCATACCGCATTAAATAATCCCCGGCGGACTGTTAGCCAGAGGCTTCCCCGCGATGTCGCGCATTAGTCCCCCACCGATTGCAATGCGCCGAATTCGGATAATTTCGCCGCGGGTTCGGCGCTAACAGTCTCCAGGCGACTGTATGAGAAGGACCGGTCGCGACAGGCGCCCGGCTGTGTTGCGGCCGCCGCCCTGATCAGATCGGTGAGTTGATCGCAGCCGTGTGGGACACTCCCACCCGATGCTCGCCCATACCGCGCCCATCGACCTGCGGTCGGACACCGTCACGCTGCCCTCGCCGGAGATGCGCCGCGCGATCTTCGAGGCCGAGGTCGGCGACGACCAGTACGGCGAGGACCCATCGGTCAACCGGTTGCAGGAGCAG
Source organism: Chloroflexota bacterium (assembly GCA_031177555.1). Classification (GTDB taxonomy): domain Bacteria; phylum Chloroflexota; class Limnocylindria; order QHBO01; family QHBO01; genus JAPSGM01. The sequence continues at coordinate 6,643 of JAPSGM010000068.1, read as the reverse complement.
GTTGCGGAGCTGCTCGGCAAGGAGGCCGCGCTGTTCCTGCCGACCGGGACCATGGCCGACCAGGTCGCGCTGCGCTTGCTCACCCGCCCGGGCGACAGCGTGGTCGTGCCGTGGGGCTCGCACGTCGAGCTGCACGAGACCGGCGGAGCGGGGGCCAACGCGGGCATCCAGCTCATCCGGGCCGGCGACCCGGAGCGACGCGGCCTCTTCGGCGTGGAGGATCTCGACGTGGCCGCACTGGCGCGGGGCCACATGCTCTACCCGCCGACGACCCTGGTCTGGATCGAGAACACCCACAACCGCGGTGGCGGGCTCGTCTTCCCCCAGGCCGATGCCGAGGCCATCTGCGCCTCCGCCCGGGATCGCGGCATCGCCAGTTTCTGCGACGGAGCGCGGCTGCTGAACGCGGCGGTGGCCAGCCAGCGGGCGGCCGCGCAGCTGGCAGCTCCCTTCGACATGCTCAGCCTCGCGCTGTCGAAGGGCCTCGGCGCGCCGGGCGGCTCGATGCTGGCCGGGACGGCCGAGATGATCGGAGCCGCGCGAAGGCATCGGCGCATGCTGGGAGGCGCCATGCGCCAGGCCGGCATCCTGGCGGCGGCCGGCATCTACGCGCTCGCGCACAACGTCGAGCGGCTGGCGGCCGACCACGACCACGCCCGGGCCATCGCCGAGCGACTGGAGGCGAGCCCGGCCTTCCGCCTGGATCTCGCCACGGTGCAGACCAACATCGTCGTGTTCGAGCTGGCGGCGGAGCCCGGACTGCCCGATGCACCGGCCTTCGTGGCGTCCTGCCGGGATCGCGGCGTGCTGCTGAACGCCTTCGGCCCGCGGGTGGTGCGCGCCGTGACGCACTTGGACGTGGACACGGATGCGTGCCGTCGGGCGGCCGAGCTGATGGTCGAGGTGGCCGAAGCTGGGCGGTGACAGGAGGCGCCATCCGCCCTTGCCGGCTCGGCGGGCGCGTGTACCATACCGCCGGGCCACCGAGCGGTCGTCCGGCGCTGTGTGTTGCCCGATGCATGCGCCGGACCGGGAGGGGTTAGGTCGGTGAGCGCAGAGGACTTCGTCGGCTACGTCAGCCAGGCCATCTACCTGGCCCTGTTCGTGATGACCACCGTCCGCTTCGTGCGGCGGCCGGGGTGGGCCTCGTTCGACATCTTCCTGTTCTTCGCCGTCATCGCCGTCCTGCTGCTGGCCGGCGATGCCAGCGATGCCTTCGGCCTCCAGGATCACCCCCTGCTGAACATCCTGACCTGGGTGGGCGTGTCGGCCCTGCCGTTCATCCTCCTCCGGCTGGTGGACGACTTCCGGCCACAGTCGGCTTGGGTCATGGGAACGGCCACCCTCACGTTCGTGCTGGTGGCCGCCGTGGGCTTCGTCGCGCCGCAGCCATGGGGTGCCGCCTCCCTCATCGTGGTGGCCTTCGTCGCCGTCCTGGGACTCTACGCATCCCTCGGCTTCCTGCGTGAGGCGCGGCGCTCGACCGGCGTGACGCGTCGGCGGATGCAGGCCGTCGCCTTCGGATCAGTCCTGCTCGCGGTGGTGCTGCTCCTCGCCGGCGTGCGCGTCATCCTGCCCGATGGAGCCGAGTGGCTCGAGCTCGTGACGCAGCTCATCGGGCTGGGAATCGTCCTTTCCTACTACCTCGGCTTCGCTCCGCCCGCCGCGCTGCGACGGGCCTGGCAGGAGCCCACCCTGCGAGCGCTGCTGGCCGAGGCGCCCGACCTCGTCCAGTTGCCCGACGCGCGGGCCGTGGCCGACCGGTTGGAGGAACGCGCCGCGGCGGCGACCGGGGCCGACGGAGCGGCGATCGGCCTGTGGGACCAGAACGCGCAGCAGCTCGTGCTCCGCACCGCGGATGGCGAGCGGCGTATCGCGTCGGGTGAGTTCATCGGGGGTCGGGCGTTCGAGCGTCAGAAGCTGATCTTTTCGACGCGTGCCGAGCGGGATGCCCCCGAGCACGCCGACGAGTACCGGCGTTCGGGCATCCACGCCATCGCGGCGGCACCGATCTCCACGGATGACCGACGCCTCGGCGTGCTGGTGGTGTACGCGGCTCGCCCGCCGCTCTTCACCGATGACGTGCTTTCGCTCATCGAGCTGATCGCGGAGCAGGCGGCGCTCGTCATGCACAGCCAGCTGCTGCTGCGCGAGGCGGCACAGGTCCGGGCCCTGGCGGAGGTCACCCGCCTGAAGGACGACTTCCTGTCAGTCGTGGCCCACGACGTGCGCACGCCGCTGACCGCCATCCTCCTCAACGCCGAGCTGCTGGAGCGCGGCATGGAGCGCGGCGACCGCAACGCGCGGCGCGTGGTGAGCCTGCGCGCCGAAGCGCTGCGGCTGAAGGAGCTGGTGGAGGACTACCTAGACGTGGTGCGTTCCGACCAGCAGCGTGCCCAGCGCCGCGAGCGGCACGACCTCGTCTCCCTCGTCCACGAGGCGGTGGGCGGCGAGGCCGGCGCCAACGGACGGGTGCGGTTGACTGGCGACGAGTCCATCCCCGGCAGCTTCGACGGGCCGCGGATCCAGCAGCTCGTCCAGAACCTGGTGAGCAACGCGCTCAAGTACAGCGAAGCCGAGGCACGGGTCGAGGTGGAGGTGGTCGCCGAGAGGGAGTGGGCGGTGCTTCGCGTGACCGATCACGGCATCGGCATCCCGGAGTCCGACCTGGGGCTCCTCTTCGAGCGGTTCCACCGCGGGCAGAACGCCGACGACCGACGGTACGGCGGCCTGGGGCTGGGCCTGTACATCTGCCGGCAGGTGGCCGAGGAGCACGGCGGCAGCATCGGCGTGACGAGCCGGGTCGGCGAGGGGACGACCTTCACCGTGCGCCTGGCGCGCTGGTCCGAGGCGCCAGCCCCTGCCGCTGCGGACGCCGTGACCGAGCCGACCCACTCCGCACCTCCGGCTGCGCCACCGGATTCCGCCAAGGCCGACGCGGCCTACGCGGCCGACGCGGCAGACGCAGCCAATCCCGCGGCGCCGGCGGTGGCCGACGTACCCGGCGAGGCGGCGACTTGAGCGATCCGGTCGCCGGTCCCGTCCTGGTGGTCGACGACGACCCTGCGATCCGCGATGCCGTGCGCGACGCGCTGGAGGCGATGGGCATGCGGGTCACGACCGCCTCCGATGGCGTCGAGGCCCTCGAGCAGGTGCTCGCAGAGGAGCCATGTATCGTCCTGCTGGACATGCGCATGCCGGTCATGGACGGGTGGGGCTTCGCCCGCGAGATCCGGGAGCGCGGCATGGACCTGCGGGTCATGGTCATGACCGCGGCCGCCGACGCCCGCCGATGGGCGAACGAGATCGGGGCGATGGGCGTCGTCCCGAAGCCGTTCGCGCTTTCAGAGTTGGCGAGCGCCGTCGCGCCCTGCGCCGATCAGCCCGGCTGATAGCGACGACAGGCCGGCCCTCGCGGGGCCCGCCTCATCGGCATCGTGGGAGGGGGGCTACTTGACCTCGACGGTCGCCCCGGCCTCGGCGAGCTTCTCCTTGACCTGCTCGGCCTCCTCCTTGGTGACGCCCTCCTTGACCGGCTTGGGAGCCGCGTCGACGAGGTCCTTCGCCTCCTTGAGGCCAAGCCCGGTCAGCTCGCGGACCGCCTTGATGACCAGGATCTTGTTGGCGCCGACATCGGTCAGGACCGCGTCGAACTCGGTCTTCTCCTCGGTCGCGGCGGCCGCTGCGGCTCCGTCACCGCCCGCGGCCGGCGCGGCGGCCACGGCCACCGGGGCCGCCGCCGTCACGCCGAACTTATCCTCGAACATCTTGACCAGCTCCGCAACCTCGAGGACCGTCTTGTTGCCGATCGCGTCGAGGATCTCCTCGTTGCTCAGGGTCTTGGTTGCCATTGGTTCGCTTGCTCCTCCTCGCGGGTGGCCGGTCAGGCCGCGCCCTCGTTCTGTCGCTTCTGATCGGCCACGGCGCTCAGCACGCCGGCCAGGTTACGCAGGTTGCCCGCCAGCACGCTGGCGAGCCCGGAAAGCGGGCTCGACATGCTGCCCGCGAGCTTGCCCAGCAGCACGTCCCGGCTTGGGAGGGAGGCCAGGCGGGTGAGCGCGTCGGCGTCCACCGGGCGATCGCCCAGCAGGCCGCCGCGGATGGTGACGACGCGGGAGTAGGGCCTGAAAGCCTCCTGCAGCGCCTTCGCAAGGGCCACCTCGTCGCCCTGCACGGTGGCCAGGGCGGTGGGGCCGGTCAGCATCGGCGTCAGCTCCGTACGCTGGGCGTCCTGGGCGGCGATCTTCAGCAGCCGGTTCTTCGCCACGTGCAGCTCCACTCCGCTGGCCCGCAGCGCGCGGCGGACCACCTGCATATCGGAGACCTTCAGGCCGCGGAAGTCGGCCACCGCCACCGCCGAGCTGTCGCGCAGCAGCGTGGCCAGCTCCTGGACCGAGGTCCGCTTGGCATCGGTTGGCATGTGTCGGTGTCCACCTCCGGGAAATCAAAAGGTCCTCGCACGCATCAGCACGAGGACCACGTGGGTGGATCCATTGATCGTGCCTCGGCGTGCCGCCGGCCTGTGGCCGGCAATTGGCCCGGGTCTCTCACCCGAGACGCATCGCTGTCTCTGGCGGTCTTCGATTGGGGGCGATGGTAGCCGGTCCGCCGGGAGCCGGCAACCGGGCGCCGAGCCTCTCAGTGGATGGCGAGAATGGCACCCGAGCGGGCTGACGTGCGGCTTTCTCGCCTTCCGCTGCGTATCGGCGCGCAGGACGCGACCGCATCGGCGCCTTCGTGCTCCCGCGCTCGCAGTCCGTTGCGAGAACCGCGCGCGGCAACCTGCTCCGGTGAAATTGTCACAGCCCGGTGCGACGACGAGGGTTCAGGCGCTCGCGGCGGCCAAAGCCGACGGGATGTCGACGCGGACGCCGGGGCCCATGGTGGGCGCCAGGGTCAGCGTCCGCATGAACGTCCCCTTGGCTCCGGACGGCTTGGAACGGTTCACGGCGTCGACGAGGGCGGCAACGTTGGCGCGCAGCTGGTCGGGAGTGAAGCTGGCGCGGCCGACCGGGACGTGGACGATCCCCGCTCGGTCCACTTTGAACTCGATGCGGCCGGACTTGATCTCGCCCACGGCGCGCTCGATGTCGAAGGTGACGGTCCCCGACTTCGGGTTCGGCATTAGACCACGCGGGCCGAGCTTCTTTCCGAGGCGGCCGACCATGCCCATCATGTCGGGCGTGGCGATGGCCACGTCGAAGTCGAACCAGCCGCCGTCGATCTTCTTGACCAGGTCCTCGCTGCCGACGTCGTCGGCGCCGGCCCGCAGCGCCTCCTGGGCCTTCTCGCCCTGGGCGAAGACGATCACCCGCGTGCTGCGCCCGGTGCCGTGCGGGAGCACGACCGTGCCGCGTACCAGCTGGTCGGCATGGCGCGGGTCGATGCCCAGGCGCAGGTGGGCCTCGACCGTCCCGTCGAACCTGCTGATGGACAGCTTCGGCAGCAGCTCGGCGGCCTCGCCCAGCGGATAGCGGCGCTCGGCCTCGATCAGGGCCGCCGCCTCGCGGTACTTGCGTCCATGCCTGGGCATCAGTCCCGCACCTCGATTCCCATGCTGCGGGCGGTGCCCGCCACGATGCGCATGGCCTGCTCGACGCTGTTCGCGTTCAGGTCCTGCATCTTGGTCTCGGCGATCTCGCGCAGCTGCTGCTGCGAGACGCTGCCGACCTTCTCGCGGTTGGGCTGCGACGAGCCCAGCTCGACCCCGGCCGCCCGCTTCAGCAGCGCGGCCGCCAGCGGGGCCTTGGTGACGAACGTGAAGGAGCGGTCCTCGTAGACCGTGATCTCGGCCGGCACGACGTAGCCGCGCAGGTTGGCGGTTCGCTCGTTGAAGGCCTTGATGAACTCCATGATGTTGATCCCGTGCTGGCCGAGCGCGGGACCCACCGGCGGCGCCGCCGTGGCGGCTCCGGCCGGTGCCTGCACCTTGAGGACGGTGCGGATCTTCTTTGCCATTCACATACCTCCGAGGTCCGAGCGGAGCGGTTCGCGCTCCTCCCTCTGCTTGGGCCGATGCGCCCGCAGGGCGCCATCGGTCTGTCGTCTAGAGCTTGTCGATCTGCAGGAAGTCGAGCTCCACCGGCGTCTCGCGGCCGAAGATGCTGACCAGCACCTTGACCTTGTTCTTCTCCGGGTTGACCTCGTCCACGGTGCCGATGAACTCGGCGAACGGGCCGTCCTTGACCCGCACGCTCTGGCCCTTCTGGAACTGGACCTTGAACTTGGGCGCCTCGACCCCCATCTGCTTGAGGATCTTCTTGACCTCACCCTCCATGAGCGGGGTCGGCCGGTTGCCCGATCCGACGAAGCTGGTCACGCCCGGCGTGGTACGTGGTGCGCAACACGCCGGGCGCCGGAGCACCAGGAGGTGCCAGACCGAGCCGATCAGCAGGTGGAGGGGCGAGAACAGGATCGTGCAGGCGAGGCAGCCCAGGAGCGTCGGGCGCCAGCCGTAGCGGTCGGTCACCCGACCGAGCAGCAGCGCGCTCGTGCTGGCCGCGACGCCGGTCGCCGCCAGGACGACGCCGACGATCGTCCCCAGACGATCGGTCTCGCCGAGGAGCTGCTGGACGTAGAGCGGCAGCACCGGCTGCGGGGCGAGGTTCACGAACCGCACGACCGCCATCAAGCTCACCACGGA
>JAPSGM010000233.1 GCA_031177555.1 Chloroflexota bacterium | reverse complement strand
GGCCGGTCCGACCTGATCGTGGTCGGCTCGATCGACCCCGAGGCCATCATGCGCGCGGCGCAGATGCGGCTGGGCGACTGGGAGGGGTCGGGCCCGGGGCATCGGGACATCTCGCCGGGTCCCGGCGGCGGGCGACGCGTGGTCATCGTGGACCGGCCCGAATCGGTCCAGAGCGAGCTGCGGATGGGCCACTTGGGGATCGAACGCACCAGCCCGCGCTATTTCCCGGCGCTCGTGCTGGGGGCGCTGCTCGGCGGCGTCTTCGGATCGCGGCTGAACCTGCGCCTCCGCGAGGAGCTCGGCTACACCTACGGGGCACGTGCCGGCTTCGACCCGCGTCGTGCGGCCGGCCCCTTCTTGGCCTCCGCCGCGGTCCAGACCGAGGTCACCGCCGATGCCACCCGCGAGATGCTGGCGCAGCTCGAGCGGGTGCGCGAGTCCGCTCCGGAGATCGGGGAGCTGCGCGAGGTGCGCGACTTCCTGGTCGGCGTGTTCCCGCTCCGCTTCGAGACGACGGGCGGCGTGGCGGTCGCCATGGAGCCGCTCGCCGTGTACGGCCTGCCCGACGACTACTGGCAGACGTACCGCGCCAACCTCGAGGCGGTGGGGCCCGAGGAGGTGCTCGGCGCCGCTCGCGACCTCGTGCGGCCGGACGAGCTGCTCATCCTGGCCGTCGGCGACGCGTCGCGCATCCGCGGGGAGCTGGAGTCCGGCGGCTTCGGGCCGGTGGAGGTCGTCGCTCCCTAGGCGCTCGCGGCCGGTTCGGCCAGCGCGGCGAGCAGCCGATCGTTCTCCGCCGGCGCACGCACCGTGATGCGAAGCCACCCGCCTAGCGCACCGCCGGCGTAGCTGCGCACCACCAGCCCGCGGCGCAGGAGCGCCTCGGCGATGGCGACCGCCGCTCCCGGCGGCCGGACCAGCACGAAGTTGGTCAGCGACGGCAGGACGCGCCACCCGAACCCCGACAGGCCGGCCGCCAGCCGCTCCCGCTCGCGCACGACCAGCCGGTGGCGTTGCCGCGCCGCGTCCCCGTCGGCGAGCGCCGCCAGGGCGACCGCCTCGCTCGGGCCGCCGATGGCCAGGGGCAGGCGCGCGGCCTCGAACCGGTCGGCCAGCACTTCGGGAACGGTGAGGTACCCGACGCGGGCGCCGGCCAGGCCGTGCGACTTCGCCAGGGAGCGGAGGATCAGCAGGTTCGGCAGCCGCTCCTGCAGCGGGAGCAGGGAGCGGCCCTCGGGAGGCTCGCCGGCGCTGGCCTCGGCGAACTCCTGGTAGACGGCGTCCACCACCACGATGGCGGACAGGCCGTCGGCCACCGCCGCGATCTCATCGGGCTCGTGGGCGTCGGCGGTGGGGTTGTTCGGCGAGCAGAGCCACACGAGGCGTGCCCCGCGCTCCTCGGCGAGGCGCCGGATGTCGGCCACGTCCTGCCGCTCGCCGGGATCGCGCCGCGGCACCTCGACCACGGTGGCGCCGGCCAGGCGGGCCTCCACGGCGAACATCGGGAAGGTCGGAACCGGCACCACCACGACGTCTCCGCCGCCGACGACCATGGTGGTCGCGAGCCGGATCAGCTCGTCGGCGCCCGCGCCCGGGATGATACGGTGGCCGGGCGCCCCGGTCGCCTCGGCGAGGGCCTGCCGCAGCGCCCGGTAGGCCTGGTCGCCGTACTCGACGAGTGCCGCCGCGTCATAGCGGCGCAGGGCGTGGACCACGCCCGGCAGGGGGCCGCCGCCGAGCGTGTTCATGTCGAACCGCACGATCGCCTCGGGCGGCAGCCCCAGCTGGGCGGCAAGGTCGGCGTCCGACGGCTCGGCCGGGTAGGGGTCGATCGCCCCCGGCAGGCGCAGCAGCGATTCGGCGTCGCGCGTCGCGCTCACGCCGACGGGGTGGTGGCAGCTTCCGCCTGGCGCTCCGGCCGCTCGGCCGGCGCCGCCGAGCGCGACCATCGCAGGAGGAAGACGGCCCGGGGGCTGCGCTCCTCCAGCACCACGGCGCCCCCCTGCGCCTCCATGCAGGCCCGGACCAGGTACAGCCCCAGCCCCAGCCCGCGGCCGGATGACACGCGGTCGTGGAAGAGCCGATCCGCCACGTCGTCGGGGATGCCCGGGCCCGCGTCGCAGACGCGCACCTCCGGCACGCCCTCTCCGACGCGGATCTCGATCGGCTTGTCGTCGTGCGAATAGCGGTCCGCATTGGTCAGCAGGTTGGTGAGCGCCTGCTCGGTCAGCTGGCGGTCCCCGGTGATGGTCAGGTCGGCGTCGCCGAGGACCAGCACCTCCCGCTGGCTGCCGCGCGCGCGCAGCCGTTCGATCGCGGCACGCACTGCGTCGCCCAGCCGGAAGGGCTCCATCGTGGCCTCCACGCGCCCGGCCTCGGCGCGTGAGAAGAGCTCGAGCCGCTCAAGGATCGCGATCGCCGCGTCGACCGACTCGAGCGCGCGGCGACCGTGGTCGGCCACCCGCGGCGGCAGCCCGGCCTCGCGAGCGGCGAGCTCGATGCGGGCCTTGGCCACGGCGAGCGGATTCCGCAGCTCGTGGGCCACGAAGCTGCCGAACCTCGACAGGCGCTGCCGCTCGTCAACCTCCTTGCCGACGTCGCGCAGCAGGAGGACCGAGCCGCCGCCGGGCAGCGGCGTCCCCTCCACGTCCATCAGCACGTCGCGCGCGCTCATCGGCAGGCGGACCTGCATGCGCTGCTTCACCGGCTCGGTTCGCGCCAGAAGCTGCGGCCAGCGACCTCGCGGGAGCGGGTTGCCGCGCTCATCGCGCGGCTCGGCCACGCGCCCCCACTCGTCCGGGGGGCGCTCGAAGAATGAGCGGCCGAACGTCCGCAGGGCCGCGCGGTTGCCGTACATCCCCCGTCCCTCGGCGTCGTACACGACCAGCGGCTCCGGGATGGCGCCCGCCACCTCCTCCAGCCGCGCGCGCTCCTGCTCCACCAATCCCAGCGCGCCCTGCAGCTGGCGTCGCGCGCTCTCAGCGTCCGATCGATCGTGCACCGCGCGCTGCTCGGACGCCGCGCTTAGGTCGCGGGCCAGGCCGGTCGCCTGGCGCTCGCGCTCCAGGCGCAGAGCGAGGATCACGACCAGTGGGGCGCCGAGCACGAACGAGACCAGGCGCACCACGTCTCCGCTGCGGAGCAGCTCGTCCGGCGTGACCACCGCCTGCCCGATGAGGATCACGCCAGTCACGGCGTAGGTGCACAGTGCCGCCACCGAGCCGAGAGTCAGGCCCACCACCGCCACCGCGAGCAGCGCGATCACCGTCACGATGGCGTCCCCGGTGATGTCGCTGATCAGCGCCGATGCCCACGCGGCGGCCGCCCCGGCCAGCGCGCCGAGGATCAGCGTGCGCACGATCATGGAGCGGGGCGCTCGGCCATGCGCGAAGCCTAGCGCACGCTGCCGGCGGCCACGGACGGCCCGACGCTGGAAACGTCGGGCGCGTGGCGCAGTCGGGCCCGCGCCAGCCGCTGCCGAGCCGCGGCGATCCGCCGCACCGGATCGCCACCGATCCGGCGCCGGTCGAGCGCCTCCGGATGGTCGCCGCGCGCGATC
>JAPSGM010000067.1 GCA_031177555.1 Chloroflexota bacterium | reverse complement strand
GCGTAGCCGCGCCAGCGGGTCGAGGAGGTGGAGAGGATGGACGCCATCCAATCGATCGGCAGCTCGATCAGGCTCTGCATCCGCCCGGGCAGCGATCCGGAGCGGCGGGTGAAGTACCAGGCGGCGCCGAGCAGCACCAGCGTGGCGAGCAGCGCGCCGACCATGCTGTTGGTGAACTCGAACGGCCCGATGTGGAAGAGCGGCTCGGCCTTGATGCTGACGTGGATCAGGCTGCCGCCCTCTTCCTCTGGCAAGCTATCTCCTCATTGCGCTCCGCGCCACGTCCCAGATCGTGTACATGGCGGCCCCGATGCCCAGCACCACGCCGATCAGCGTGAAGAGCGGGAGCGTTCCGAGCCAGTTGTCCACGACCAGGCCACCGCCCAGTCCCAGGATCACCGAGATCCCCAGCCGCAACCCCAGGTCGAAGGCGATACCCCACGGGGCGTTCGCGCCCCGACGATCGCCGTCATCGCTCATCTGCTCGCTCGCCCGGCCCCGCGTCGCGCGCACCCCCGTGGGCGCGGATGTAGAGCCAGACTCCGAAGGCTGCCGCCAGGCTTCCGACCATCAGTCCGCCGAACGCGAGGAGGGGCGAGGTTGCCAGCATCGCGTCGAGCACGAGGCCGAGCACCACGCCTCCCACCATGGGGACCACCAGGATGAGCGTCACATGGCCCAGGATCCTGACGAGGTCCGCAGGCGTCAGTTGCGTCATTCGGTTCGACTCACAGCGGTCGGACGCCGCGAGTATAGCCGAGGCCTACTGACGTGGCGAACGGGCCGCCTCTCTCGTCAGCCGAGCGTCAGGAATGCGTCCAGGTCCACCCGCTTGCCCGACGAGGCGGGGTTCGGCGCGATCACCTTGATCTTGATCGTGTGCGTGCCGCTGGTCTCCCACTTCTCCAGGAAGACCACGCGGCGGTCCTTCCTGGAGGTGGAGTACAGGTCGACGGTGGCCGCCAGCTCGCCGTCGATGTACACCTTGGCCCGCCCGCGGTTCGGTCCGCGACTGGCGACCCAGGCGACCTGGCTGCCACTGAACGTATGGCGTGCCGTGGCGAGGCGCTGGCCGGAATACCGCGTCGAGCCGTCGAAGAAGGCGCTCGAGCTCTGGGTGGACCACGTACGCCCGAACGTGATCGCGGACCCGCCCTGCGGGTCCTTCAGCGCCAGCGGGTCGCCGGCCTTCCAGTTGCTCGGGTTCCCCGCGGCGTCGCGGGCGCGCACCCTGAACTGATGCGTCCCCGGGGCCAACTGGTGGGTGATGGACAGCTTGCCCGTTCGGCCCACCGCCTGCCATGACCGCCAGTCGCCACCCACCCGGGTCCGCGCCTGCACCTGGTACTCGTCGATGCCGCTCGACGGCTGGGCATCGGTCGCCGCGTCCCAGAAGACCTTCAACGGGACGGTGGAACGGCCGAGGGTGGAGTTGGCCTGCAGCTTGTGCATCGGCCTGGATGCGACCGGGGCCACGTCCTCGAGCATGAGTAGCGCGCCGCGCGCGTTGAGGCGTCCGCCGGTGGCAACCTTGCCATCCAGGGCTGCCACGGGATCGGTCCCGCCCAGGAGGGCGGCCTTCAGCCTCGATGTGCTGGCTGTCGGATGGTCCGCCAGCATCAGGGCCGCCACGCCGGCCACGTGCGGGGTCGCCATGGAGGTACCGGCCATCCGAACGAAGTCATCGGTCCCGTGCGTCCCGGTGAAGCAGTGGAGTACGACGTCGTCCACCCAGGCTCCGTCCCGTCGACCGCTGCCGTCGCTGACGAGGCGGAACCGCAGGTCGAAGCTGGCCACGTCGTCGAATCCGTCCAGGGAGATGAAGTCGCTCCACTCGATGAAACCGAACGTGCCGGTCCAGGCAAGGTTGCCGGATTCGCCGCTGTCAATCACGGTCCAGCTTGCGCCGCCGTTCTTGGATCCCTCCAGGACGAGCCAGTCGTGGCTCTGCTGGAGATCGATACGGAACGCGTAGTCGAGCTGACAATCGTCGCCGCCGGTCAGGGCGATTGGAGCAGCCGTCTCGATCCACGTGTTCGAGTTGTTCGAATAGTTCTCGCCGGCCGAGTCGGTGGCACTGCGGTCGCCGTTGGCGGCCGCCTCGGTGGTCGCGGACCACGACCTGCCCGACACCTTGCCGGTGCTCCAGAGGCCGATGCCGGACTCGAAGCCATCGGACAGGAAGACATGGCGGTGCGTGGCGCTGAGGATCGACACGCCGGGCGCGGCCAGGTCCACGCGATCGTCGCCGTAGTTGGAGAAGTCGGCCAGCCGGTCGTTGCGGCCGGTGGCGGCCACGCAGACGATGTTGGCGAGCGGGTAGGTGCACGGGTATATTCGGTTGCCCGTGGGATCCACGTCCAGCGCCTCGTTGCCGGCCGCGACGACGAACAGGGCGTGTGGGCAGGACTCGATGACGGAGCGGATCGCGACGGAGTTCTGATGCCCGCCGAAGCTGGCGTTGATGACCTTCGCCCCCTTCTGGCAGGCGTAGGCGAACGACTCGATGATGCTTAACTCGGTCAGGTTGCCGTTCGCGTTGGCGGCACGCAGCGGCATGAGCGAGACGTCCCAGTTGACGCCGGTGATGCCCGCGCCGTTGTTGCCCTGTGCGCCGATGGTCGCGGCCACATGGGTGCCGTGGCCGTTGCGATCCATGGGATCGTTGTCGTTGGCCACGAAGTCCCACCCCCGAACGTCATCGATGAACCCGTTGCCGTCGTCGTCGGAGCCGTTCAGCGTCTCACCGGGATTGGCCCAGATGTTCGGCGCCAGGTCGGGGTGGTTCCAGTCCACGCCGCTGTCCACCACGGCCACGACCACGTCGGAGCTGCCGGTGGTGATGTCCCACGCGCTCCGCGCGTCGATGTCGCGGTCCTTCCCGTTGTCGAGCGCCCACAGGTCGCCCAGCCGCGGGTCATCCGGCGTGGCCGAGGTGCGGTAGATGTAGTTCGGCTCGGCGAACAGCACGCCCGCCTGCCGCGTCAGCCTGGCGGCGACGGCGCGGACGTTCGCCGCCCGGGGCAGGCTGACCAGCGTCGCGCGGCTGAGCGACAGCTCCTCCTGCACGCGAGCGCCGTGGGCGCGCAACAGGTTCGACCTGGCACCGCGCGTCATGCCGGGGCGGAACCTGACGATGAGCTCGCCGGGGACGTGGGTGGCATCGGCGACAGAATCTGGGGTCGATGGCTGGCGCGGTGTGAGCGGGCTGGATTGCGTCCGGTCAGCGGCCGAGGCGGGTGTGACAAGGGCAAACAGGAGGATCAGCGACACCACGGTGTGTGCGCTGCGGCTCGGCCGGAATGACAACTCGGGAACCCCCCTCCAGGGCTGGATGGCAGCGATCCGGCGTGCGGCCGGACCGTGCGAGGGTCGCACACCCTGTCAAGGTCGGCTGGACCGAGGACCCTAACCGGCGACGACGGCCTCGCCCCGGCGCGTCCACGGCAGCCCCGGGACCGGGAAGCGGTCCACGATCTCGGCCACGCCGGCGCGCACCCGCTCCTGGGCCGCCTCGTCGCCGCGCGACGCGATGCCGTCGACGATCAGACCCGCAATCGCCTCCATCTCGGCCTCCCTCATGCCGCGCCCCGTGACGGCCGGGGTGCCGATGCGGATCCCGCTGCCCACCATGGGCGGGTTGGGGTCGTACGGGATGGTGTTCTTGTTCACGGTGATGCGCACCTCGCCCAGGGCGGCATCGGCCTCCTTGCCCGTCACCTCCAGGGGGCGGACGTCGACCAGCATGAGGTGGTTATCGGTCCCGCCGGAGATGATCGAGGCGCCGCGTTCGGCAAGGGCGGCGGCCAGTGCCCGCGCGTTGGCCACCGTCTGGCGGGCGTCGCGGCGGAACTCCTCGCTCATGGCCTGCCTGAAGGCCACCGCCTTGGCGGCGATGACGTGCTCCAGCGGTCCGCCCTGGATGGCCGGAAAGACGGCGCGGTCGATCGCCTTGGCGTGCTCGGCGGTGCACAGGATCATGCCGCCGCGCGGCCCGCGCAGCGTCTTGTGGGTGGTGGTCGTCACGACCTGGGCGTAGGGGATCGGCGAGGGATGGATGCCGGCCGCCACCAGGCCCGCGAAATGGGCCATATCGGTCACCAGGATGGCACCCACCTCGTCGGCGATCTCGCGGAAGCGGGCGAAGTCCCACAGGCGCGGGTAGGCGGTGGCACCGGTCACGATCAGCTTCGGCCGATGCTCGAGCGCCAGGGCGCGCACCCGGTCCATGTCGATCAGGTGCGACTCGGGATCCACCGTGTACGGCACGAACTCGTAGTACTGGCCGGAGAAGTTCACCGGGGAGCCGTGGGTCAGGTGGCCGCCCTGGTCCAGGGAGAGGCCCATCACCGTGTCGCCGCGCTCCAGCAGGGCGTGGTAGACCGCCATGTTGGCCTGCGCCCCGGCGTGCGGCTGGACGTTGGCGTGCTCGGCGCCGAACAGCTCCTTGGCGCGCTCGCGGGCCAGGTCCTCGCCGCGGTCCACGACCTCGCAGCCGCCGTAGTAGCGACGCCCCGGGTAGCCCTCCGCGTACTTGCCGGTCAGGATCGAACCGGTGGCCTGCAGGACGGCCAGGGACGGGTAGCTCTCCGACGCGATCAGCTCCAGGTGCGAGCGGCTGCGCTCCTCCTCGTCGCGCACGACCTCGAAGATCTCCGGATCCTCGGTCTCCAGCGGTGCCCAGACGTCCATCGGTCCTGCCTCAACCTCGTGCGCGTTTGCCGCCAACGAGTGTAGACCGAGGAGGGGCATGCAGCCTCCGCCCGGCCCGATGCAGCAGGCCACCGCGAGCGCAAAGCGAGGAGCGGTGCGCGCTCCCTGCTTGACCGCGGCCCTGTCAAGCTGGCCACCTGGCACGGGCAGCGACCCTCGCGTGCAGTGCGGCTCGATGCATCGGGCCAGGGAGCGGCGAGCGATACGTCAGCGGGGGGCGGCCCAGGCGATCCTCTCGTCGATGTGTCGGTGCATGCGGTAGTGCGTGGGCCTGAAGCCCAGCGCCGTCCAGGAGCGATGCGTCGGCAGGGCCGCCGTCCGCCAGTCGGTCTCGCAGTGCGTGGCGCCGGACCGGCGCGCCTCCGCGAAGGCCGTCACCAGGAGGGCGCGCATCAGCCCGCGGCCACGCTCCTCCGGCAGGGTCATGGCCACCGCCAGCTCCCAGGCGCCTTGCGGCACCATCGGGCCGGGCTCCGCGTCGTAGAAGCTGGCCATGGCCAGGGCTCGGCCGTCCCGCTCCGCCAGGAAGTGGCGCGCGCCGGGCTCCTCCAGCTCCTCCGCCCACGAGTCGCGGAAGGTGGGGATCTCCTCCGGGAAGCTGATGGCGTACGCCGGCGGGCGCATGAGCGCGTGGGCGATGAGCGGAAGGAGCGGCTCGAGGATCTCGATGTCGTCGAGGACGGCTCGCCGCACGCCGAAGCCGGCCGGCTCGGCTGCCGACAGGTCGAGGTCGCGGATGGCGTAGGCCTGCATCTGTCCGAACCCGGTCAGCACCCACGCGGCCGTCAGTTCCGGATCGTCCGGCGAGGCGTGGACGTACTGGCGGTAGTGGCCGGTCCGCACGAAATGCTCGGACCATCCGGCGTAGAGATCGCGGATCGTCTCAGGATCCTCGCCGTCCGCCAGCGCGCTGCCCTCGATGGGGCTCCAGCAGGCACGGCCCCAGATCGGCTCGGGGCGCGGGTAGCCCAGCAGGTAGCCTGCCGGCCGCGAGCCGTGGAGGGCCATGACGCCGTGCGCCCCGCCCTTCTCCAGCAGCGCGGCGATCAGCGGCCGGCAGGCGGCGGCGTGCTCGTAGGCCGCGGGGAGCTCCGGGCGGCGCTGGCGCAGGCGGCGCTGGCGGGCGGCGAGGAGCTCCGCGGCGGCGTCCAGGTGCTCGGCGCCGAACTGGACGATTTCCGGGGATCGGGGCATGGGGCGGCGACTATACACGGCTGCCCGCGGGGCGGCGGAGCGGTCAGGCCCCGGCTTCCTCGGCCTCGACGTGCGCGATCTTGGCCACCCGCGGCGTGTGCCGGCCGCCCTGGAACTCGGCGTCCAGGAACTCGCGCACGCAGGCCTTCGCGACCTCCGTGCCGACGATCCGCCCGCCGAACGAGATGACGTTGGCGTCGTTGTGCTCCCGGGCCAGCCGCGCCACCACGGGGTTGGTGGCCTGCACGCAGCGGACGCCGCGCACCTTGTTGGCCACGATCGCCTCGCCCGTGCCGCTGCCCCCCAGCACGATCCCGAACCGGTAGTCGCCACGCGCCACCGCCCTCGCCACGGGGGCGATGAAGTCCGGGTAGTCGACCGGGGCGTCCGAGTACGTGCCGAAGTCGCGGTACTCGACCCGCATCTCGTCGAGCAGGCTGCACAGCTCGCCCTTCAGGGCGAAGCCGGCGTGGTCGGAGCCGATGGCGACGCGCATGGCGCGGAGTGTACGACGCGGCTAGCCCAGCTCGACTACTGCCCCCAGCGCCTCGCGGCCGATGGGACCCTCGCGCAGGACGCGGGCCGGATCCACGCTCAGGTCCAGCACGGTCGAGGCGACCCCGCCGGGAACGCGGCCGCCGTCCACCACCGCGCCCAGGCCATCGGCCTGCGTGGCAAAGGCGATGAGCACGTCGTCGGCGTCCAGCGTGTCCGGCTCGTCGCTGACGTTGGCGCTGGTGGCGAACAGCGGGCCGGCCGCCTGGATCAGGCCCAGGGCCACCGAGTGATCCGGCGCGCGGAACGCCTGGGTCGCGTCGCCATCAGCCGCCGGGAGCACCATGGTCAGGGCACCCGGCCAAAAGCGCTCGGCCAGGATGCGTGCCCGATGGTCCACGCGCCATCCTCCTGGCAGCGAATCGATTCCCGCCACCAGCATCGGGATACGCCGCTCGGCCGGCCGGCGCTTGAGGGCGAACAGTGCGTCCACGCGGTCCGGCCGCGAGGCGGCGCAGGCCACGCCGTATACCGTGTCGGTCGGGAAGGCGACCAGCCCGCCGCCGCGCAGTAGCTCGGCCGCCGCGGCCAGTCCGGGAGGCGTGGACGGCAGCCGATCGGTCACGAGCGGTCGATCCGGACCACGCGCTCGGTTCCCGCCAGGTCGCGCAGCGTGCCGACGTCGGCCGCCATCGGCAGGTCAGCCACCAGCTCGCGCACGACGTCGGCCTGCCCGACGCCGATCTCCAGCAGCACGGTGCCGCCGGGGCCCAGGCGGTCGGGCAGCTGCGTAAGCAGGCGCCGGATGACGGCCAGCCCGTCGGTGCCGCCGTCCAGCGCGGCGGGCGGCTCGAAGCGCAGGCTGCCCTCCCCGGAGGTCGCCTCCCGGGTGGTCAGGTACGGGAGGTTGGCCACGACCACGTCGGGGCGCAGGGGCGAGGGCAGGACGGGCGGGTCCAGCAGGTCGCCGCAGCCCAGCGCCACCAGCCCGGCGACCCCGGCGGCCGAGAGGTTCTCGCTCGCCAGCTCCAGCGCCTCCGGCGACACGTCGCTGGCAGCCAGCCGCACCCGGCCCAGGGCCAGCGCCGTGCGGAAGCGGAGCGCGAGCGCCAGCGTCACCGCGCCGCTGCCGGTCGCCACCTCCCAGGCGGAGATCGGCTCGGCGTCGCGGACCAGCCGGGCAGCGATCTCGTCGATGGCGGCCTCGGCCAGGAGCTCCGTTTCCGGCCGCGGGATCAGGGCACGCCGGTCGGTGATGATGCGCTGCGAGAGCCACTCCTTGAAACCGCGGATGTAGGCCACCGGCTCGCCGACCGAGCGGCGCTCCAGCCAGCCGGCCAGGGTCGTCGCCGCCGTTTCGTCCAGGACGGCATCCGGGTGGGCCAGCAGCCAGGTCCGGTCGCGACCGAAGGCGTGCGCCACCAGCAGCTCTGCGTCGAGCCGGGGCGTGGGCGACCCGGCGGCGCGCAGCCGGCCGGTCGCGGCGGCCGCCAGGCCGCGTGCATCGGTCCCGGAAAGGGTGGAACGCATCGGCTCAGGCGGTGCGGGATGCTTCACCGGAGACCTGCGCCAGGCGCTCGGCCTGCTCGGCCTGGGCCAGCGGATCGACGATCCGGTCAAGGTCGCCCTCCAGCAGGCCCGGTAGGTTGTGGACCGTCAGGCCCACGCGATGATCGGTCACCCGGTCGTCCGGAAAGTTGTAGGTGCGGATTTTTTCGGACCGCTCACCGCTGCCGATCTGCGAGCGGCGCTGCTCGCCACGCTCCTCCGCCTGGCGCTGCTGCTCCATCTCGAGCAGTCGGGCACGCAGCACGGCCATCGCCTTGGCGCGGTTCTTGTGCTGGCTCTTCTCATCCTGGATGGCGACGACGACGCCGGTGGGCAGGTGGGTGATGCGCACGGCGGAGTCGGTGGTGTTGACCGACTGCCCGCCCGGGCCGCTGGACCGGTACACGTCCACGCGCAGGTCCTTCTCCGGGATCTGCAGCTCCACCTCCTCCGCCTCCGGCATGACGCTGACCGTGGCGGTCGAGGTGTGGATGCGGCCGGAGGCCTCCGTCACCGGGACGCGCTGCACGCGGTGCACCCCGCTCTCGTACTTGGGCCGCGAGTAGGCGCCGGCGCCGCGGACCTCGGCGATCGCCT
>JAPSGM010000005.1 GCA_031177555.1 Chloroflexota bacterium | reverse complement strand
GGTAAAAATGCGCAGGAGAAGGAAGTTGGTACCGCATACCGGATTCGAACCGGTGATCTCCGCCTTGAGAGGGCGGTGTCCTAGGCCTCTAGACGAATGCGGCCCGTCGTCCACGGTGTCGAGGACGCGGCCGAGTATAGCAACCCTCCGCGACGCCGCTCAACCCGAGGTGGCGCCCTAGCGGCTGGCTCCCACCGCCGCAAGCGCCGCGGTCATGGCATGCCGGCGCTCCTCGAGCCAGCCCAGCACCGATCCGGCGACGAGCGGCCAGGTCTGCGACCCGAGGATCAGCCCGAAGTGCGAGGCTGACGGGAAGAACTCGTACGTCGCGCTGAGCAGGTCGGCGGTGCGGCGCGCCTCCGAGGGATGGATGACGTCGTCCAGCCCTGCGCCGATGACCAGCGCGGGCACGTCGATGCGCGCGGTGTCGACCTCCACGCCCAGCATCCGCTCGCGTCGAGCGCTGCCCGATTCCCGGGCGCCGTCGAGCATCTGCTGCACCTTCTCGATCTCGTCGTCGGTCAGGTCGGGCATCATCTCGCGCAGCCGGTCGGCGGGCTGGATCCACCCCCACCAGCGCGCGTCGTAGACGCCCGGAACCGCCTTCAGCTCCAGGTCGTCCGGACGCCGCGGCAGGGCCGCGGCGGGCGGCGACGGGGCGAGCAGCACGAGGCCCAGCGCCGGCTGCCGCTCGGCGTAGAGCATCGCCGCCAGGGCGCCGATCCCCCACCCGACCAGGACCGGCGGCCGGCCGAGGTTGCGGATCGCCACGCCGATGTCGTCGGCGTAATCGCGCATGGTCACGGTGGACAGGTCGGCCAGGTCGGAGGTGTAGTGGCCGCGGAAGTTCATGGCGTGCGCCTCCCACCCGCGCTCGGCGAAGTGGGTGGCGAAGCTGGCCCACATCCATGAGCCGCCCAGCGCCCCGTGGATCAGGAGCAGCGGGGGCTTTCGGCTGCGGCGCTCCGGCTGGTGCGTCTCGACGTAGATGCCCTCCGGCTCGATGTACACCTCGTCGCGCTTGATGGCCTGCACCATGGCCGATCTCAGTCCTCCAGCGGGTTGAGCACGAAGCCGGTCAGCAGCTTGGGGTAGAAGTACGTGGACTTCTGCGGCATGACGTCCCCGATGCCGGCCACCTCGGCCAGCTGCTCCAGCCGGGTCGGCCGGACCAGGATCGCGGCGCTCGCCTCGCCGCGCGATACGGCGGCCCGCGCCTCCGCCTCGCTCCTAGTGTAGGCCAGCCGCTCACCGGCGGCGACCGCATCGGCATCGATGCCGAGCCGATCGGCGAGGATGGCGGCGTGCAGGATGGCGAGGTCCAGGCGGCGCACCGCGGTGCTCGCCCGCTCGCGGCGCATGCGCTCGGCCACGCCCTCCGCGTCCCCGACCAGCAGCCACGCCTCGTCGCCGGGGAGCAGCAGGCCGAAGACAGGCTCCGCGGCGTCGCGCAGCTGCTCCAGGCGTCCCGCCAGCTCGCCGGGCGCGACCGGCAGCGCCTGCCACGGCGGGTCGCCGTCGAGGAGGCCGCGCAGCGCATCGGCATCGGCCCCGAGCAGCAGGCGGTGGGTGGCCTTGATCTCGAGCTCCTCGAGCTCGGCGTTGACCAGGACGACCATGATCCAGTCGGCCGCGAGCGAGCCCGCGGGCGCATCGGCCCAGTTCGGGTCCGCGCGGACCTCGGCCTGGTAGGCCAGGGCGGTCTCGTAGCGATGGTGGCCATCGGCGATGTACACGCGCTGGCGCGACAGGTAGCGGAGCAGGCGGTCGTCGTGCTCCACCGCGGCCACGGCGTGCAATAGTCCGTCCCCGTCACGCGCGCGCCACTCGTCGGCCCACGGCCGTCTCATGACGTGGCGGTAGCGCTCCGAGCGGTCGAAGTAGATCGCCAGGATCGGCGACACCTGGGTCCGCGTCGCATGGAGATGCGCCAGCCGATCTGCCTTGGGGCCGGGCATCGTGTGCTCGTGGGCTCGGACCTCGGCGCCGAACGGCTCCAGGCGCAGGCGGGCGAGGACGCCCTGGACGCTCGGGTCATCCGGTTGCCGCGGCGTGGCATGGGAGTAGTAGTAGACGGAACCCTCGCCCCGCCATGCGAGCGTGCCGTCCTCCAGCCAGGCGGCCAGGGTGGCGGCCGCCGCGGCGTGGGGCTCGGGGTCGTCCGGCAGCTCCAGGCGGACGGCGTTGCGGTCGTGACGCGCCAGGAGCGCGCCGCGCTGCTCCGGCGAGATGACGTCGTAGGGCGGGCAGACGAGGTCGGTCAGATCGGCCACGTGGCGTCCGGCGCTCGGCGGCGGCTCCTCGAGAAGGCGGACGCGATCCGGCACCTCGTCGGCAGCGAAGCGGTCCAGCGCATACGCGATGCCTCTGAAGGCGCGGACCTCGGGCATCTGCCGAGTCTAGCGGCGACGGGTCACGAACGGCGGTGGGGCGTCGGTGACCGGCTGCGAGCGATCCGGGACGGCGGCGCGCCTCGGTAAGCGCAGCCGGATGACCGTGCCGCGGCCGGCCGCGCGGTTCGGCTCGGCAGTGATCTGGCCCCCATGGGCCAGCACGATGGCCCGGGTGATGTACAGCCCCAGCCCCAGCCCGCCCGGCCGCCGCCTGCTCGGCTCGTCGTCGGCCTGGTAGAAGCGCTCGAAGATTCGCTCGCGCTGCGCCTCGGTGACGCCGATGCCCTCGTCGGCGACGGCCACCTCCACCCCGTGGCCGCGAGCTTCCGCGCGGACGGTGACCGGTCCGCCACTCGGCGAGTACTTCACCGCGTTGTCCAGCAGGTTGGTCAGCACCTGCCCGATGCGATCGCGGTCCGCCTCGATCGGGAGGGTGTCCGGCGCCTGGACGCCGATGACCCGTTCGGGGTGCTCGCGCTCGGCCCGCGCCGCCGCCTCGCGCAGCTCCACCGCCAGGTCGAGCGGCTCCGGCTCGATGCTCACCAGCCCCCGGCGATCGATGCGGCTGACGTCAAGCAGGTCCTCCACCAGCCGGCGCATGCGCGTCACCTGGGTGCGGATGGTGCCGAGCTGCGAAAGTTCCTTGGCGCTGGCGCTGTCCCGCATCCGCGCCTCGAGCAGCTGCGAGTAGCCCTGGATGCTGGTCAGCGGCGTGCGCAACTCGTGGCTCACGATCGAGAGGAAGTCGTCCTTGGCACGCTGGGCGCGCTGCTCGCGCGCGACCTGCTCCTGGAGGTCCGCCCATAGCGCCGCGTTCTCGAGCGCCGGTCCCGCGCGCTCGGCGATGGCCATGGCCAGGCGGGCCTCGCCGTCGCCGAGCTCCGGCCCGTCGAGGCTGGCCGACACGAGGACGCCCCGTACTCGAGCGCGGAAGATGATCGGGACGGCGAGGAGGGAGCGCATGCCGAGCAGCGCCATGCCATCGGGATCGCCGGGACTGTCGGAGGGCCGCTCGTTGACGCGCACCACGGCTGCCGAGACGGTCGCCGCGGCCGCTCCTGCCACCCCGTCGCCCACGCGCGGCCGGCGCGTTTCCAGGTGGTGCCTGAGGCGCTCGACGGCCGGTCGGTCGCGCCCGTCGATGCCGGCGAGCCGGAGGAACGGCGGCTCGCCGCCGGGAGCCTCCTCCAGGGTGAGCAACCAGGTCAGGTCGCCGAGCAGTGGCGCGGCGGCCCGCACGATGGCGTCGACGGTGGCCTGGCGCTCCAGCGACGTGCCGAACTCGCGGGCCATCTGGCTCAGCAGCTCGGCCTCGCGCGTCCGCGCGCGCTCGCGCTCCTCCTGCTCCAGGCGGCGCTGCAGCCTGGCGTTCTCCGTGGCCCGACCGATGACCACGCGCGCGAACAGGCCGGCCGCCAGGCCCAGGCCGACGAGGTAGCCGATGCGGATCGGCAGCAGCTCGCGCACCTGGCCCGCCTCCGCGACGGCCAGCACCACCGACGCGTACATGAACGAGACGACCAGCGAGCTCCAGACCGATGCGCCGAGCCCGTAGCGCACGGCCACGCCGAGGACGACCGGGATGTAGAACAGGAACGCGTCGAGCGCCTGTGGCTCCAGGTAGATGGCCAGCGTGACGACCACCATGTCCAGGGCGGTCGCCACGATCCCGACCTCGCGCGCCGGGAAGCGGCCCACCAGGAACAGGATGGCGGCGGTGTAGACCAGCACCGCCACTCCCAGTCCGACCAACCACGGGAACGTGTCCAGCCGGTCGCGGAAGACGAGCACCGCGACGAGGCCGGCACCGGCGATGGTGGCGCGCGCCAGGCCGAGCTGACGCTCGGTGGTGCGCATCTGGCGCTCGTAGTGCGACTCCAGGTGGGGAAGCGCGGCTTCCGTCAGGTTCATCGGCAGCGATCCTCGCCGGAGGGATGGCGGACCGACTGTAGCATCGGGCGGGAGGGCGGCGAGGTCGCTCCTATTCGACCTCCTCGAGGACCCCCTCGTCGGGATCCGTGGCGGGGACGGCGGACGGCCTGGGCACCCGCAGGTACAGGACGCCGGCGGCGATCAGCGTGAGGCCCGCGATGATCGGGACCCACGGCAGGCGCCGGTAGTCGACCACGCCCACCACCGAGATAGTCAGCTCCGCCGTGTTGCCCACCCGGTCGGTGGCTTTCAGCCGGAAGGTGCGCGGCAAGGGTCCCGCGTCGACCAAGGCGACGAACGTGCCGTCCGGTCCAGGGGTAACCGGCTCGCCGTCGACCACCAGGCTGGCGGTGGGCGCGGTCCTTCCGCTGAGCGGTACCGAGAAGCTGAGCGGCGCAAGTGGCGCCGTCGCGGTGAGCAGCGGCGGGCCCTCGAGCACCTGGACCTGCCACGTGGCGCCGTAGCCGTGTCCTGACGGCGTCGCGACCAGCAGCCGCGCCGTGAAGCTGACGTCGCGAGGAGCGTCCGACGGCGTCACCAGCAGCACCTGCGCGATCCCGTCCTGCCCGACCGTGGTGATCGCCGGGTCGCCGGCCTGGCCGCTCACCAGGACGCTGCTGCTCGGCGGAGCCTCGAACCGCGCCACCGCACCGCCGGCGGTCAGCAGGACGGGCTGCGCCGGCGGGCCCTCCAGGACGGCGTCGGTGATCTCGGGCTCCAGGCGGCCGTCGTCACGCTCGGGGCGCATCATGGCCTGGGCCGGCATGACGGCGATCGACCCTCCGCGGGTCTCGGCGGCCACGCCGAGCGACCCCCCACGGCGGCCGACGGGCAGCGACCCGCCGTCGGCGACGGCCGCCCAGCCGCGCCGCGGCCCGAAGAAGCCGACCGGTGCCTTCCCCGGCAGCGCGGCGATGTCGCCAAGGGCGCTGGGATGCGAGTCCTCCGAAGCGGAGATGAGGCGGCCGCCGAAGATCATGGCCGGCTCGCCGGCCTCGTCCCCGCCTGGCAGCTCCCCGGCATACGGCGGCCAGCCGCCCTCGACGAACCACGCGGCGGGCGCGCCGCTGGCCACGTCCTGGCGCAGGCCCAGGTCGGCGTCGAGCATCTCGACCGCGCCGCCGCGCACGATCAGCAGCCGCGCGTCGGGACCGCGGCCCAGGACCCCGAGCGCCCGGCCGCCACGAGAGGATCTGGCCACCATGGTCGCTTCGCGACCGCCGGCCCGCCACCGCAGCGTGAAGGCCGCCTGCGGGCTGACCAGCGCGAAGCGCGTGGCGGACCGGTCGCGCAGGCCATGGATGCTGCCGTCGGACGGAAGCTCCGCGTGCTCGGTCACCAGCCGGTTCCCGTCCAGGCGGAAGCGGTGCAGCGACGGGACGTCCCGGCCGGAGGTGGCCGGCATGGCCACGAAGCCGAACTCCTCACCGGGCAGCCCATCGCTGTCGCCCAGCGGCGTCAGCGGACCCGTGATGAGGGCGTCCTCCGCGCGCCCCTCGACGCGGTCGAAGTCCGTGCCGTTCCAGCGCAGCACGAGCACGCGGGTGTCGTCGGGGGAGCTCGGGTCGGGCGTCTCGGCGACCGCCAGCTCGTCCACGCCGTCGTCGTCCAGGTCCACCGCGATCACGTGGGCCGCGCTGGAGGTGGTGTCCTGGATGAGCGCCAGCTCGGTCTCGCCCGCGCGGTCCAGCGTGACCCACCACAGCGTCAGGCAGCAGGGCCGCGGCAGCTCGGTGACGCCGATGGCGGCCGCCATGACCCGCTCGCCATCCGGCCCGTGCCAGGCGATCAGCCGGGTGGGTTCGCGGATGCCGACCGGCAGCAGCGGGTCCTCGTTCGGGTTGTTGCCGATGAACGTGTCGTCCGGGCTCGCGGCGCGCTGGACGAGGTGGTGGCCATGCCGCTGTGGTGCGTCACCGGCCATGGAGACGACCTCGACCGCCATCTGCGATGGATTCACCCCCCACGGCACCAGGCGGATGAGCTCGCGCACGCCGTCCCCGCCGACGTCGCCGACCATCGCCCCGAAGCTGTCGCCGCCGGGCAGCACGGTCGCGCGCTCCGGCGGAACGGCCTCCACCCCGGCGAGCGGCGATACGGCCGACGCCGCGAGCAGGCTCGCCATCAGGAGGGCTCGGCCGAGGACGCGCGGAGGCATCGGTCCCGCCAGCATAGCCCGTGCGTGGCATCATCGCTCCATGCCCGATCCGGAGGTCCTGTGGAGCCCTCCCGCGGACGCGCGCACGACGAGCCGGATGGGTGCGTACCTGGACTGGCTCGAGTCATCGCGCGGGCTGCGCCTCGACGGCTACGACGCGCTGTGGCGCTGGTCCACCCAGGAGCTGGATGCCTTCTGGCGCTCGGTCTGGGAGTTCACCGATGCAGCGCCCGGCCCGACCGGGCCGGCGCTGGTCGACCCCGACATGCCCGGGGCCCGATGGTTCCCGGCGGAGCGGCTGAACTGGGCCGAGCGGGCGCTGCGCCTGGCGTCCCGGACCGATGACGAGCGGATTCTCGTCGGTCGCTCCCACACCCGTCCACGATCCGAGATGACCGTCGGCCAGCTGCGCGACGCCGTGGCACGGGCGCGCGCCGGGCTGCAGCGGCTCGGCGTGGAGCGTGGCGACCGGGTGGCGGCGTTCCTGCCGAACGTGCCGGAGGCGGTGGTCGCGCTGCTCGCGACCGCCAGCCTCGGCGCCGCGTGGACCTCGTGCGCGCCGGAGTTCGGAGCGCGCAGCGTGGTCGACCGCTTCGGCCAGGTGCGGCCGAAGGTGCTGCTGGCGATCGATGGCTACCGCTACGGCGATCGGGAGGTCGACCGCCGCGACGAGGTGGCGGCCATCCGCGACCGGCTGCCGAACCTGGTCGCCACGGTGCTGCTTCCCTACCTCCACGCCGACGCCGCGCCGATCCCGCGGGCGCTGACCTGGGCCGAGCTGCTGGCCGAGCCTGGGACGCTCGAGTTCGAGCAGGTCCCCTTCGACCACCCGCTGTACATCCTCTACTCGTCGGGCACCACCGGGCTGCCGAAGCCGATCGTGCACGGCCACGGCGGCATCCTGCTGGAGCACCTCAAGCTGCTCGGCCTGCACCATGACCTCGGTCCGACCGACCGCTTCTTCTGGTTCACCACCACCGGCTGGATGATGTGGAACTACCTCGTCTCGGGTCTCCTGACCGATACCAGCCTGGTGCTCTTCGACGGCTCCCCCGCCCATCCCGACCTCGGGGCGCTCTGGCGCCTGGCGGACGAGGAGGGAGTGACCTGGTTCGGGGCCAGCGCCCCGTTCCTGATGGCCTGCCGCAAGGAGGGCCTGGCGCCGCGGGAGGTCGCCGACCTGTCGCGCCTGCGCGGCGTCGGCTCGACAGGCGCCCCGCTGCCGGCGGAGGGCTTCCGTTACGTGTACGACGTGGTCAGCCCATCGGTTCAGCTGCAGTCGGTGTCGGGCGGGACGGACATGTGCACCGCCTTCCTGGCCGGCGCCCCACTGGTGCCGGTCTGGGCCGGCGAGATCAGCTGTCGCTGCCTCGGGGCGGCGGTGGAGGCCTGGTCACCCGACGGACGGCCGCTGACCGGCGAGCAGGGCGAGCTGGTGATCACCCGGCCCATGCCGTCGATGCCGGTCGGCTTCTGGAACGATCCGGACGGGTCACGCTACCGGGCCGCCTACTTCGAGGCCTTCCCCGGTGTCTGGCGCCACGGGGACTGGATCACGATCACCGAGCGCGGCTCCTGCGTCATCTCAGGCCGCTCCGACGCCACGCTGAATCGCGGCGCGGTCCGGATCGGCACGGCCGAGTTCTACGCGATCGTCGAGGGCGTTCCGGAGGTCGCCGACTCGGTGGTCGTCCACCTGGAGGCGAGCGATGAGCTGCTGCTCTTCGTGGCGCTGCGCGACGATGCCGCCCTCGACGGTGCACTCGAGCAGCGCCTCCGGCGCGAGCTGCGGGAATCGCTGTCGCCGCGCCACGTGCCGGATCGGATCGTGGCGGTGCCGGCGGTGCCGCGCACGCTGTCGGGCAAGAAGCTGGAGGTGCCCGTCAAGCGGATCCTGTCCGGCACTCCCCCGGACGAGGCGGCGGCGCGCGAGTCGCTGGCCAACCCGGACTCCCTGGACGCGTTCGTCGCCCTGGCCGTGGAGCGGCGTGCCGCCGGCTAGAGTTCGATCCGCTTGCTGCGCAGCGCCTCGGGATGCTGCAGGCGCCGGCGCAGGTCGTCCAGGAAGCGCGCTGCCAGCTCCCCGTCGACGAGGCGATGGTCGGCCGACAGGGTCAGGCGCATGACCGAGCGGATGCCGATACCCTCGCCGATGACCATCGGTGTGCGAATCGCGCTGCCGACCGCCAGGATCGCCGATTCGCCGGGATTGATGATGGCCGTGAAGTGCTCCACCCCGTACATCCCCAGGTTCGAGATCGAGAACGTGCTGCCGCTCATGTCGTCGGGCGGGAGCCTGCCCGCGCGGGCGGCTGCGGCCATCTCGGCCGCGCGGTCGTGGATCTCCTCGATGGTGAGGTGATCGGCGTCCCGCACGACAACCACCACGAGGCCGTTGGGCACGGCCACGGCCAGACCGAGGTGGACCCGTCGGCGCAGCCAGACCTGCTCCCCGTCGGTGTGCGAGTTGACGATCGGCATCTCGACCAGGCTCTGGGCGGCGGCCGCCATCACGAAGTCGGTGAGCGTCAGTGCCGACCCGGCGGGCTTCAACGCGTCGCGCAGCGCGACCAGGCGCGTGGCATCGACCGCCACGGTGACGGCGAACTGAGGGATCTCGGTCGCGCTCCGCGTCATCCGTTCGGCGATGACCCGGCGCATGCGGCTCAGCGGCCGCGGCGGATCCTCGCCGTCGGCGGTCGGCCGGGCCGATGCCAGGCGTTCGGTCTGCTCGGCCTGCCCGGTCCGCTCGCCGGCGTCCAGCGCCGCCCGGACGTCGCGCTCCACGATCCGTCCGCCGGGCCCGCTCCCGGTGATGTTGCGCACGTCGAAACCGGCCTGGGCGGCCAGGCGGCTGGCCCGCGGGCTGATCCGCAGGCGGTCGCCGACGTCCACCCTGGCCACGACTGGCGGGACGGGCCGGGGGTCGGCGGCCCGCGCGGGTCGTGCCTTCGCGGCGCGGGATTCGGCGACCGACGCCGCGACCGCGCCAGCTTCCGGGACCTCCTCCCCCGGCTGCCCGACCCACCCGACCACCGAGTTCACGGGCACCGTCCGCCCCTCCTCGACGAGGCGTCGCAGCACGACGCCCGGATCGAAGGCCTCGACCTCCATGACCGCCTTGTCCGTCTCGATCTCGAACAGGATGTCGCCCTTCGCCACCGGGTCGCCCTCGGCCTTGTGCCAGGTCAGCAGCGTGCACTCCTCGGTCATCTGACCGGGGCGCGGCATCAGGATCGGCCGGGCCATCGGCCGATCCTAGACCAGGTCCAGGATGGCGCGCGCCAGGTCGTCGGCGTGTGGCAGGAAGGCCCGCTCCAGGCCCTCGGCCTGAGGTGAGATGCCGTTCGCCGCGCCGATGCGGCCGACGGGGCCGTCCAGGTCGTCGAACGCCTCAGCCTGGATGCGGGCCACGATCTCGTTCACGAAGCTGCCGACCAGTACCGCTTGGCTTGCGACCACGCAACGCCCCGTCTTCCGCACTGACTCCAGCACGGCGTCCATGTCAAGCGGAACCAGGCTGCGCAGGTCGATCACCTCGACGGACAGCCCGTGCTCCGCCTGCAGCGTCTTGGCCGCGGCCAGCGCGTCGATCACCGCCGGACCCCAGGTCACGATGGTGGCGTCGCTCCCATCGCGTGCCACGCGCGCTCGGCCGATCTCCACCAGCTCGCCCTCGCCCTCGGGCACGACGCCCGTCGTCGGGTACAGGCTCTGGCTCTCCACGAACATGACCGGGTTGTTGCTGCGGATCGCCGACTTCAGCAGGCCCTTGGCATCGGCCGGCGTGGCGGGATACACCACCTGGAGGCCGGGGATATGGGTGAAGACGCTCTCCAGCGATTGGGAGTGCTGCCCGCCGTAGCCCTTGCCGGCACCCACCGACGCCCGGATGACGAGTGGCACCTCGACCTGAGCACCGCTCATGTAGTGCCACTTGCCGGCCTGGTTGGCGATCTGGTCCGACGCCATCAACGCGAAGTCCATGTACATCAGCTCAACCACCGGGCGCGCGCCGACGATTGCCGCACCCACGGCTGTCCCGCAGATGCACGCCTCCGAGATGGGGGTGTTGAAGACCCGATCGCGGCCGAAGGCCTCCAGCAGGCCCTTCGTCAGCTTGAAGGCCCCCCCGTAGTCGGCGATGTCCTCTCCGTAGGCGATCACCCGGTTGTCGCGCAGCATCTCCTCGACCAGCGCCTCGCGGATCGCGTCGCGGTAGGAGATGGCGCCCGCCTCGTCGCGCGCCGCCGCCGGCGGGTCGGCCCGCGTCGAGACCGCGCGCGCGGTCTCGGGCACGTCGTGCGCCGCGGCGTCGGTGTACAGGAAGCGGAGCAGGTCCGCCGGATCGGGGTCGGTGGCCGCCGCCGCCCGGCGCGCGGCCCGTTCGTTGCGCTGGCCGGCGGCCTCTGCCAGCGCGGCGAGCCGCGCGTCGTCCGCCACCCCGGCCTCCACGACCTGGCGCTTCAGCCGCTCGATCGGGTCGGCCTCACGCCACGCCGCCTCCTCCTCGCGGGTCCGGTACTCGTTGCGTGGGTCGGAGAGGGAGTGGCCGTAGTAACGGTAGGTGCTCGCCTCGATCAGCACGGGGCCACTGCCCGCGCGGCAGCGCTGCGCGGCGCGGCGCACCGCGTCCCGCACGGCCAGGACGTCCATGCCGTTGACGACCTCGGCGTGCATGTTGTCCTCGGCGAAGCCGGCGGCGCGCCGCGCAAGGTGGCGGACGCCCATCACCTCCTCATCGGTCCGGTGGGTCATGCCGTAGTGGTTGTTCTGGATGAGGTAGATGATCGGCAGACCGTATGGACGGTCGCCTGCCAGGTGGTTCGTCCACTGATGCTGGGTGGCCCAGTTCAGCGACTCAAGCACCACCCCGTTGGCAAAGGCGCCATCGCCGGCCATGCAGCACACGACCTTGTCCGAGCGCTCGTAGCGGAAGGCCATGGCCGCGCCGGTGGCGATCGGCACGCTGCCGCCCACGATGGCGTTGGCGCCCAGGTGTCCGGTCGCGTACTCGCCGATGTGCATGCCGCCGCCCCGCCCGCGGCAGTACCCCTCCTCTTTGCCGAACAGTTCGGCGATGATGCGGTATGCGTGCTCCTCCAGCGCCGCGGCCAGCAGGTCGTCCCGGTCGGCCGCGGACGGCCGGTCCGACAGACGCGCGGCGAGCTGGTCAGGCTCCATGCGCCGGATGGCGGCGAATCCCTTGGCCACTGCATCACCATGCCCGCGGTGGGAGCTGGTGATCACGTCGTCGGAGCGCAGCCCCCACGCGGCGCCGACCGCGGTGCCCTCCTGGCCGATCGACACGTGGGTCGGCCCGCGATAGTCGTAGCCCGGCAGCGCGTCGTAGCCACCGCTGCGCAGCCGGACGATCATCTCCTCCAGCTCGCGGATGGCCAGCAGGTCGTCCAGCAGGTCCAGCGCACCCTCGGCGGTCAGGCGCCCCTCGGCGATCTCGGACGCCACGCCACCGTCGAACGAGAACCCGGTGATGCTTCCGCACGACTCCTCGAACCGCCCGAAGTCGGGCCGGGTGTCGCTGTGGAAGGTGGGCTCGTGGGTGGGGGTCACCATCGGTTCACCTCTCCGGGCTCATCGGTGGTCGAGCATGGGATCGGCCGGTTCGGGGGCTGGCGCCCGGTCTGGCGCCGCATCGGTCGGGATCACCACGCGGGGGGAGGCCTCGAACGAGCCGTCGCCGAGGTTCACCAGGGTCACCATCCTGCGCGCGTGGGGCGGCATGCGCGGGTTGCCGCACGCATTCGAGTCCAGGTTCAGCAGCCGGCCTCGCTGCAGCACCCGGACGCCGTCCGGGCTGGGGGTGTGACCGTACACCACGCGCTCCACTCCGGCGCGCCGGTAACCATCGAAGGCCCCGCTCTCCAGCGGCGTCTCGAAGAACTCGGCGCGAACCCACAGGTGGGCATCGGTGGCGATGCCCAGGTCGGCCGGTCCGCAGCCGGGTGCCAGGCCGCCGTGCACGAACATCACGTCGCGCCAGCGGGCGGCCTGGGCCAGGGACTCGAGCCAGCGGAAGGTCCCCGGGGCCGCCGCCTCGATCCCTGCCAGGGCCGCAGCGTCCAGCAGCGGGTCGGACGGAGCGCAGCCGAACGACTGCAGCGTGGCGTGGCCGCCGTAGGCCAGCCAGACGGTCAGCCACTCGTGCCGGCCGGCACGCAGGTGCAGCAGCATCTCCTCGTGGTTGCCGCGCAGCAGCACCACTCGCCCACCGGCCGCCTCGGCCTCGGGCTGCAGGCGGCGCAGCAGGGCCAGCACGCCGCGGCTGTCAGCACCGCGGTCGGCGTAATCGCCGCAACCGACCAGGGCCGTGCCCGCCGGTGCGCTCCAGCGCAGCGCTTCGTCCACAAGCCCCGCCTGCCGCAGGGCGGCACGCAGCCCGCTGGTCACCCCGTGCGGGTCCGAAAAGGCCCACACCTCCCAGTCGTCCGGCACGGTCGCGATCCGATCGCCGCGCAGGGCCGAAGGGAGCCGCGTCCAGCTCGCCTGCGGCCTGCTCACGGCCGAAGGTCACCTGGCACGGCCGGCGCTACACTGGCCGGGTCCCGGCCAGGAAGGTTGATCAGCGAGCCACAGGAGGTCCCATGGCCGAAAGTGGAACCCTCTCGCGCAGCGTCCTCGCCGACGAGGTGAAGGATCGGCTCCTGCAGGACATCCTGGCGGGGCGATACCCACCTCATTCGCGCATCGTGGAAACGACCGTGGCGCGCGAGCTGGGCATCAGCCAGGCACCGGTGCGCGAGGCCCTGCGCGGCCTCGAGGCCACCGGCGTGGTGGAGATCCTGCCCTTCCGCGGCGCCCGCGTCCGGCGGCCGACCACCGAGGAGCTGCTGGAGGCGATCACCATCCGCGCCGAGCTGGAGGCACTCGGGGCGCGGCTGGCGGTGCCGCGGCTGTCGGACTCCGACCTCGACGATCTCCTCGCGCACGGCGAGCATCTGCGACGTGCCGCCGACACCGGCGATGCGCACGCGCTGGCGATCGCCGACGCCAGCTTCCACGGCCGCATCATCCGCGCCTCGGGGAACGCAACGCTGGTGCGGCTCTGGCAGTCGCTCGAGCCGTTCTCGCGCACCTACATCACCGCCGCCATTCCCGGCGTGGACGTGGACTGGACTGCGGCGCTGCACTGGCCGATCCTGGACGCCCTGCGCGCGCGCGACACCGGCGGCGTGGTCCACGCCCTGCGCGAGCACTTTCGGAAGGCCGCTTCGAAGATCGACGCCGGCTGGTCGGACGGGGAGCCGCCCGGGGCGGCCTGATCGCAGCGACATCCCGCCCATCAGCTGTTCCACGCGATCGAGCGCACGTGCTCGGCGACGCGCTCGGCGGAAAGGCCGTACATGTCCAGCAGAACGTCGTTCGGCGCCGACTCAGTATAGATGTCCTCAAAGCCGATGCGCCGCATTGAGGTGGGCCGATGCTCTCCCAGCGCCTCGGCCACCGCACCGCCGAGGCCGCCGAGGACGGTGTGCTCCTCCACCGTGACGACGCGGCCGGTCCGCTCCGCAGCGGCCACGATGCCCTCCACGTCGAGCGGCTTGAGCGTCGGCAGGTGGACCACGTGGGCCGAGATGCCGCGCTCGGCCAGCAGGTCCGCGGCCTCGACGGTGCGCGGGGTCTGGGCCCCGGTGCTGACGAGCGTCACGTCGCTCCCCTCGCGCACAACCAGCGCGCGGCCGAACGCGAAGCGGTACTCGTCATCGAAGAGCCGCTGTGTGGCGTCGCGCACGATGCGCACGTAGACCGGCCCCTCGTATGAGGCCGCCCAGCGGATGGCGCGGTCGGTCTCCACGTCGTCCGCCGGGGAGATGACGACCATGCCGGGCATGGCCCGCATGATCGAGACGTCGTCGACGATGTGGTGCGTCTTGCCCGCCATGCCGGTGAACAGGCCGGCATAGCCGGCCGTCAACTTCACGTTGGCCCCGGTCTGGGCCACCTGGACTCGCACCTGGTCCAGCGGCCGGACCACCGCGAAGCTGACGAAGGTGCTGATGAACGGCATGAGGCCCATGGTGGCCATGCCGGCCGCCACGCCGATCATGTTCTGCTCGGCGATGCCCATCTGCAGGAAGCGGTCGGGGTGGCGGTGCTCGAAGATGTCGGCCCTGGTGGAGCTGCCGAGGTCGCCGTCCAGCATGACGATCCGGGCGTCACGATCGGCGAGGTCGGAGACTGTCTCGCCGAACACCTCCCGCATGGGGCGGCCCATCGGCAACGTCATGCCTCCGGCTCTCCCAGCTCCCGCATGGCGGCAGCGAAATCGTCGGGCTGGATCGGTCTGGAATGCCAGCGGTAATCGCCCTCCATGAACGAGACGCCGTGGCCCTTCAGCGTGTGGGCGATCGCCACGCTCGGGCGCCCGGTCGGTTCGCTCGCCCGCTCCAGCGCCTCCACCACGTCCGCCATGTCGTGGCCATCGGTCTCGATCACGCGCCAGCCGAAGGCCGACCACTTCGCCACGAGCTCGCCGGGCTCCTGCGGCGGCAGCCGCACCTCCGGGGTCTCGTCCGGCCAGCCGTACTGCTGCAGCCGGTTGTGGTCCACGATCGCCACCAAGTTGTCCACGCCGTAGCGCGCCCCGGCCATGGCCGCCTCCCAGACCTGGCCCTCCTGGCACTCGCCGTCGCCCAGGAGGACGTAGACCCGCGGCTCGACGCTGGTGAAGCGGGAGCCGAGCGCCATTCCCAGCCCCGCCGACAGCCCCATGCCCAGCGAGCCGGTCGACATGTCGATCCCCGGCAACAGCTTCATGTCCGGGTGGCCCTGCAGCCGCGATCCGCGCGAGTCGAACGTGCGCAGCTCGTCGACGGGGAAGTAGCCGCGCAGCGCCATGGCCGCGTACTGGACCAGCGACGAGTGGCCCTTGGACAGGATGAACCGGTCCCGCGCCGGCCAATGCGGCTCCTCCGGGCGGATCCGCAGGACGCGGAAGTAGA
Source organism: Chloroflexota bacterium (assembly GCA_031177555.1). Taxonomy (GTDB): domain Bacteria; phylum Chloroflexota; class Limnocylindria; order QHBO01; family QHBO01; genus JAPSGM01. The sequence goes on along the minus strand of JAPSGM010000005.1, from coordinate 4,181 downwards.
GGGCGGCCACCAGGTCGGCGGCGGAGAGCGGGCCACCCACGTGTCCCACCTGGGCGTGGTTCACGGTGCGGATGATCTCGACCCGGATGCGACGCGCCATCTCCTCAAGGCGCGCGACCTCCGCCCGATCTAGCGTGCCGGCTCTCGCCGTCATCAGCGGCGCTCGTACGAGCCGGGGATCACCGGCGGCGAGAAGCAGCACACCAGCTCCAGCGGCTCCGGCCCGTCCGACTCGGTGGCGTGGAACGTGCCAACCGGAATGAAGACCGACACGCCCGGCTCCAGCTCGGCCGTCTCCTCCGGCGTCACCAAGCGGCCGCGGCCGGACGTGACGTAGATCGTCTCCTCCTCGGCGGCGTGAACGTGGCCCTCCGGCCGGGAGCCGGGCGGGAAGATCGCCACGCCGACCGAGACGTTCCGCGCGGGGCTGTTGGCAGGCGAGACGTACGTGTACCAGTCCCGGCCGGGCAGTGGCAGATGCTCGGCGTCCCCCCGTGCCACGCGCTTGATCACGGTCCGCCTCCCGCTCCCTCCAGCCGGTTGTCCGGATCCGGCAGGACAAGGTCTCGCACGGCGCCCATGAGGTCGTGGTAGGACTTGATAAATGAGCGCAGGGTACGGGCCGACGCCCCGAAGAATTCGAACTCGTCGGGGGTCATGCCGTCCGGCTCGTACGCGCGCCGGAAGTCCGGCACCCGCTCCAGCAGCTCGTCGACGATGGCCGGGGCGACCGGCATCTCGATGCGCGGCTCCGGGATGATGCCGCTCGCGTTGAACCGCACCTGCCAGGCATGCGGCATGGTCATGGCCAGGTCGCCCCCGACGAGCTCGGTCCAGTGCAGCCGATGCCGAAAGGCCGCGGCCAGCAGGCGCGGCCGGTAGCCCCGCTCGCGGAAGATGCCGTAGGTGCGCTTGAAGACCGCGATCCCTGCCCAGTTGGCGGCCCCGGGATCCAGAGCGATGTCGTCGCGCTCGACCAGCACCTTCACCCAGTCGTCGAGCCGGCCGATCATCAGGGTGCAAGTGGGCGTCATCGAATCGCTGTCGAGGCCCTCGCGGGCGCGGCGCTTTAGGCCGCGCTCGACGGCCTCGGCCACGGCCAGCGCCTGCGGCAGCGTGAAGTTGACCGTCGCGTTGATGCTGATACCTCGGTACGTCGCCTCCTCGATGCCCACGATGCCGGCAGCCGTGGCGGGGAACTTGACCAGGATGTTGGGTGCGAGCTGGTCGAAACGCAGCGCCTGCTCCACCATCCGCCGGGGGTCGCGGTAGTTGGCCGGATTCAGCTGTGCGGACAGCCGGCCCTTGCGGCCGCCCTCGCGCTCGAAGACTGGCCGCAGAACGGTGGCGCCGCGCGTCACCATCTCCTCCACCAGGGCCCACGTCAGCTCGACCTCGCTCCAGGTCGGGTTCTCGGCGGCAAGCTCGCGAACGCGGGGGATCCAGTGGGCCGACTCCTTGTCGAGGACCTCGTGGACGATGGTCGGGTTCGACGTCGCGCCGGTCGCCCCGCGCTCGACGGCGTAGGTCAGCTCATCCACCGCGCACGAGTCATTCCAGTAGTCGGTCGGAGTTTCGCGGACCATCTGCAGCAGTGGCGATTCGCTGGTCGTAACGGTCACGATCCGTCCCTCGTCGGCTGGCCTCTGAAGACTATCATCGATTATCGATGGGTCGAGCGCAACAGGCGATTTGCGATCGAGCGGCGTCTCTTGACGCCACCACCTCGGACCAATATCGTGGCAATCAATCGACAATCGATTATCGAGCAGGCGCGACGTGCCGGCGGGTTCCGTGGCCGGGCGACGCGGAGGAAGAGGTGGCCTTTGCCGATATCGATCTGACGCGAGTCGGCCCCCCGGCTCAGTTTCGCACCGCAACGAGAGCTACGAGAGGCCGCGTCAGGGGGCTGCCTTCGGCCGCGACCCGCCGCGCCCTCCGTCGCCGAACTGCGGCGCGACCCCGTCCCCGATCCAATCGCGCAGCCGATGCGAGAGCACTTGGAGGTGAACCCGGTGGCGATCAAGGAAGAAGTCCTCGGCCAGTTCCTGGGTGACGCCGACTTTCCGGTGACCTGGGAATCGGAGACCGAGAGCGAGCTCTTCTGGGTCTACGACGACCTGCACTGCCCGCACCCGCTCAGCCCGATGTACTTCGACATCGGCGGCTGGTGGCTGACGTGCGACCACATGTTCCGCCGGTTCGGGACGCCGTTCGCCTGCGACTGGCTGGCGAAGAACGTGAACGGCTACCTGTACACCGCCGCCATCCCGGCCGACCCGGAGTTCGCCATCGACTCCATGGAGTACCAGGCGCGCTATGGCGCCCGCACGCCGCTGATGGAGAACTACCCGGACAGGATCGGCGCCTACCTCAACGCGGTACTGCCGACCTACGGCCTACAGTTCGCCGACTGGTGGCGGGATCGGCTCGTGCCGGAGATGCGGCGCAACTTCGACTACCTGGAGGGCAAGCTGGACCAGGCCGAGCAGATGACGCTGATGGAGCTGGCCTGTCTATTCGAGGACGCGATCGACATCCACGACCGCCACTGGAAGATCCACTGGATGCTGAACTTCGCGCAGCTGTCGGCCACCCTGAACCTGCGCGCGGTGATGGAGAAGACCCACGGCAAGATCGACGAGCCGCTCCTTGGTCGGCTGCAGAACTCCGCCAAGGACCGCAACTGGGACTCGATCGAGGCACTCTGGCGGATGAAGGAGGAGGTCAAGGCCGATTCGGAGCTCTCCGAGGCCTTCAAGCACGAGACCGCCGGCGACATCCTGGATGCGCTCGGGGCCTCAGAGAAGGGGCGGCGCTTCCTGGCCGAGCGCGTCGAGCCATACCAGAAGGAGTTCGGCTGGCACGCGGTCTGGAGCCACGAGTTCGTCTTCCCCACGGTGTTCGAGCAGACGGAGCCCGTCCTGGAGCTGATCCGCGGCTACCTGGAGACGGACTACGACTATCCGACGACCATCAAGGCCGTTGCCGAGGACATCGACGCGGCGGCCAGCGAGATCCTGGACGGTCTCGAGGGCGACGCCCTCGAGGAGATGCGGGCCGCCAACGACATCAACCTGCGGATGGCTCCGCTGACGCCCGACCATCACTTCTACATCGACCAGGGCGCCAACGCGCACGTGCGCCTGGTGCTGATCGCCATCGGCCGAAAGCTGGTGGAGATGGGAGCCCTGGAACAGCCGGATGACGTCGTCTTCCTGCGCTACAACGAGCTGCGCGTCTTCATGGGCGACCAATCGGCCATCGACGGAAGAGGCCTGGTGGCCCAGCGGCGCCGCGAGCGGGAGGAGTCGTACCGGATCCGGCCGCGGGACTGGGTGGGCACCGTGACTCCAAGCCAGCTGGCCTTCCCGTACCTGAACCTGTGGGGCTTCCCCGAGAAGTTCCACCGACCCAAGTCGCAGGTCGCGGGGCAGGTCAGCGGCATCGCCGGTTCGCCCGGCGTGGTCGAGGGCATGGCCCGGGTAGTCCTGACCGAGGACCAGTTCGACGAGGTCCGCGCCGGCGACATCCTGGTCTGCCAGATGACCAACCCGGCCTGGGTCGTCCTGTTCACCAAGATCGTCGGGCTCGTGACCGATGCGGGCGGAACCGTCTCGCACCCGGCGGTCCTGTCGCGGGAGTTCGGCATCCCGGCCGTCATCGGCACGTCGATCGCCACCCAGCAGATCAAGTCCGGCGACCGGATCCGCGTGGACGGGACTCAGGGCATCGTGGAGATCCTGCAGTCCACCACCCCGGAGGAGTCGGGGCGCACAGCCGAGTTCGTGGCCTGACCGTAACCGATATGACCGGGGAGGTCGCGCTCTCGCGAATGGTGCTCAGCGACCAGGTCAAGGACCACCTCCTGGAGGCGATCCTCGACGGCCGCTACCCGCCCGGTGCCCGGATCGTCGAGACGCGGGTCGCCCGCGAGCTCGGGACGAGCCAGGCGCCGGTGCGGGAGGCGCTGCGCGATCTCGAGGCCCTCGGGCTGGTGGAAACCGCCGCCTTCCGCGGAGCCCGAGTCCGCCATCCGTCGGCCGATGAGCTGCTCGAGGCCTTCATCGTTCGTTCGCAGCTCGAGTCGCTGGCCGCGCGGCTGGCGGTCGAGATCCGTCGAGCTCATGCGCTCGACCGCCAGCCGCGCGGCCAGCGACTCGAGCTGCGAACGAACGATG
>JAPSGM010000232.1 GCA_031177555.1 Chloroflexota bacterium | reverse complement strand
CCCCTCCGGGGCAGTCGATGGCCACCGCCTGACCGCGCGACCCATGATCCGGCGGCCGACTGCGGGACGCCCGGCTGCGGGAGGCCCGGCTGCGGCATAATCGAGGGGAGCAGCAGCGCCGTCCCGGCGCAGATCGAGGAGCCCGCCCGATGAAGCTCGTCACCGCCATCGTGCACAACGAGGATGCCGGCACCCTGGTGGACGCCCTGCTGGAACGCGAGTTCCGGGCGACGCGCCTGCATTCGTCCGGCGGCTTCCTGAAGCAGGGCAACGCGACGATCCTGGTGGGCGTGGAGGACGACCAGGTCGACGCGGTGCTGGAGCTGATCGGCGCCAACTGCCACTCGCGCCGCCAGTTCGTGAACCCCATGCCGCCGATCATGGAGCCCGGCGAGTTCTACATGCCCTACCCCGTCGAGGTGGAGGTCGGCGGCGCCACCGTCTTCGTGCTCCCGGTCGAGCGCTTCGAGCGGCTCTGAGCCGATCGCGGGGGCGGGATCGCTCGTGAAGATCGCGGTCCTGGGGGCGGGTGCCATCGGCGGTTACTTCGGGGCGCTCCTGGCCAGATCCGGGAGCGAGGTGCACCTCGTGGCTCGCGGGCGGCATCTCGATGCGCTGCGCGCCGACGGGCTGAGGATCAGGAGCGGCCTGGGCGACCTGCACCTGCACCATGGTGACGGCGGCCTGCGCATCGCGGCGGGTACGGGCGAGGTGGGCGCCGCCGATGTCGTCCTCTTCTGCGTGAAGTCATACGACACCGATGAGGCCGCGCGGAGCCTGGCCCCGATGCTCGGGCCGGACACCGGCGTCGTCTCGCTGCAGAACGGCATCGACAACGAGGAGAAGCTCGCGGCCGTCATCGGTCCCGAGCACGTCATGGGAGGCGTGGCGTACATCTTCGCCCGCCTGGCCGGGCCGGGCGAGGTGGTCCACACGGGCGGCCCGCGACGCATCATCTTCGGTGAGCTGGACGGGCGCCGCTCGGGACGCGCCGAGGCGCTCCTGCGCGCTTGCGAGGCCGCGGACTTCCCGGTGGAGCTGAGCGACGACATTCGCGCGGCCCTCTGGGCCAAGTTCGCCTTCATCTGCGCGCAGGCCGGGCTGACGGCCGTCACCCGGCTGCCGATCGGCACCATTCGCGAGGTGCCCGAGAGCATGGCCCTCTTTCGCCGGGTGGTGGAGGAGGTGACTGCCGTCGCCGCCGCGGAGGGCGTGCGGCTGCCGGATGACCTGCCGGACCGGCACATCGGCACCGCCAACTCGCTCGAGGCGGACGGAAGGTCGTCGCTCTACGACGACATGGTCGCCGGGAGGCGCATGGAGCTGGACGCGCTGCTCGGGGAGGTGGTCCGGCGCGCTGAGCGGGCGGGCGTGCCGGTGCCCGCCGCGCAGACCCTGCACGCCGTCCTGCGGCCGTGGCAGCTCGCGAACGCCTCGCCGGCCTGATGGGTACCCAACGCTGGCTGTCCTCGCTCCGGTCGCGGGCGCCCGACGTGGTCGCCGTCTGGGAGGTGATGGACGCAGGACCGAGGCCCTTCCGCCGCGAGATCCGTCGCCGTGCCGGGCTCGGCACAGCGGCCGCGGTCCTGGAACAGCAGGAGGCCGTGGCCGACGCGCTCGGTGATGCGCTGGCCGCCTGCTCCAACGAGCTCCTCCGCGCGCCCGGCGGCGAGGAGGATTGGAACGTGGCCCAGGCCTTCGCCCACACCACTGCCGCCCGGCGCTGGCTGGCGGGCGCCGCGGCCATGGCGGCCCGCGGTGCGTGGCCGTCCGAGGCGCCCGTCCTCACGCCCGGCGTTCCCGGCCCGGCAGATGCCTCGCGCGAGCTGCTCGCCACCTACCTGGCCAAGTCGCGCCGATCCATGGCCGAGTCCGCGGCCGCCATCGCCGGCCACGAGTCGGAGCCGTGCCCGCTCGATCATCCACTGATCGGGCGCCTGCGCTGCGGCGAGTGGCTGCTGTGGGTCGGCGTCCACGATCTCATGCACCTGGAACAGCTGCACGACCTGCTGGGCGATGGCTAAGCGGCCCGCGCCGCTCATCGGCGTGGTGAATCCCGGCGACCGGGGCGCGCCGTTCGGCTCCTATGCCGCCGCCGCGCTGACCGGCCAGTCCCTGCTGGCCGCCGAGCTGACCGGGCGCCTGGGTGCTGCAGGCGCCGCGGTCGCGCGCCTCGTGCCCCGCGCCGACCCGGACGAGGACACCTTCCATTGGGGTCGCTGGTTCGCGGCGGCCATGCACCAGGTGATCGAGGCGGCGGGCGGGCCGGTCGACGCCATCGGCTACGCGGGCGCCGGCGCGCTGGCGCTGGCCGGCGACGCGCTGCTGGACGACCTCCTGTCGCCGATCGCCGGCGAGGTCGTGGCCAACAACCGCTTCAGCGCCGACGCGTTCGTGGTCGCCGGCGACCTGGACGGAGCGCTCGTCGCGCTGGCCGCCGCCGACTCGGACAACGCCGCGGTCCGCCGCCTGGAGGATGCCGGCCTCCGCTCGCGCGACCTGCGAGAGCGGCCGTGGTCGCGCTTCGACGTCGACACCCCGCTGGACCTGGCCCTGCTGCGCCTGGCGACCCGCCTGCCCGGCATCCGGGCCCTCGACCCCGCCGTGACCGGCTTCCTGGAGATGGCCACGCTGCCCGGCGGCCGGCGCCTGGAAGTGCCGCGCCTCGCCGAGCTGGGCGCGGTCGTTCGCGACCGGGAGGCCGAGCTGCTCGTGGCGGGCCGCGTCCCGGCGGCGATGCTGGCCCACCTGGAAACCGAGACGGCCTGCCGCGTGCGCGCCGTGGTCGAGGAGCGGGGCATGCGCTCCGCGCGCGATGCCCGGCCGCAGTCCCTGCTCGCCGACTGGGCCGAGAGGCTCGGCCCCGCCGACCTGGTCGCCGAGCTGGCCTCCCTGGCGGACGCCGTGGTGCTGGACACGCGCGTGCTGATGGCGGCGCATGCCGGCTCCGCCGACGCGACCGCCTGGCCAGCGGAGGAGGAGCGCTTCGCGTCGGACTTCGGCGACGCCGACCGCATCGCCACCCCGTGGCTGCGCGAGCTGACCGAGGCGGCCGCGGCGGAATCGGTCCCGGTGGTGCTGGGAGGGCATGCGCTGGTGAGCGACGGCCTGCGCGTCGTGGTGGAGGCGGCCTGGCTGGGACGGTAGGCCTTCGCGGCGCCGCAAGGCGCTGCCAGGCTGGCCGCCAATCGCGGAGGGAGAAAGTCGAATGGGGTTCTTGAAGCGCGTCCTCGGCGGCGGAGAGCCGTCCCCGGAGCCGGGGCCCGACTGGGCTGCGCCCATGTCTGCCGAGGAGGCCACCCGCCTGGTCGAGGCCGTGGACGATGACCTCACGCGGCGCGGAGTCTCGTTCGCGCGGGGCGAGGGATTCGTGCGGGTCGAGCGGCCCGAGCCGCCCGCGCCCCGAACGAGTACGGGCTCTCGAATTTGGCCCAGCTGTGCCACCAGCTGGGCGGCGAGGCGTGGCAGCCGGTGATCGCGCAGCACTTCGACAACCTGTCGGCGGAGGACGCCGAGGAGGAGCTGGACCGGGTCGCCGCCGACTTCGAGGCGGTGCGCTCCATGCTGAACGTTCGGCTCTTCGCGGGGCAGGCGCAGGGCGGGATGGAGC
>JAPSGM010000066.1 GCA_031177555.1 Chloroflexota bacterium | reverse complement strand
GCGGATCGGGCTGCCGCACGTGGTCCACACGCTCGACGCGCTGCATGCGGCGATGCCCGACGGACGCTACCGGGTGGTGCCGCTGCTGCGCGCGCTGGCCGACGGCGGGGGGTCGTTCTTCTCCGCGAACGGGTGAACCAGCCCCTCGGCGACCGCTTCCGGGCGGTCGTGTTCGACATGGACGGACTCCTCCTCGACACCGAGGTCGTCTGGCAGCGGGCGGAGGAAGCGCTGTTCCGTCGCTACGGCGAGGTGTTCAGCATGGACGACAAGCTCGCTGTAATCGGAACCTCCCCCGAGCACGCAGCCAGGTACTTCGCGCGTCGGCTGCGCCAGCCACCCGACCGCGGACCGGTGCTCGTCGACGAGCTCATGGCGGCCATGCACGGGGAGCTGAAGGTGCAGGTCGCAGGGCGGCCGGGCGCGATCGAGCTGGTCGAACGGTTGCGGGGCCGAACGCGGCTCGGCTTGGCATCCAACTCCCCCCGCCGGCTGGTGGACGCCGCCCTGGGCACCGCGCGGCTGGCCGATGCCTTCGACGCCATCGTCACCTCGGACGACGCCGCCTTCAAGCCCGCGCCTGACATCTACCTCCTCGCCTGCGAGCGGCTCCGGGTCGCGCCCCAGGAAGCGCTGGCGTTGGAGGACTCCGCGAGCGGGGTGGCCGCCGCAAAGGCGGCAGGGTTGACCTGCATCGCCGTGCCGCAGTTCGCCGAAATCGATGTCTCCGCTGCCGACCGGATCGTCGACTCGCTGGAGGACCTGCTGGCGGAGACGTAGACTCTGCCCATGTGCCGATCCATCAAGACCCTGCGGGTGCTCGACCAGCCTGCCACCGACGACGAGGTGCGGGCTGCCGCGCTGCAGTTCGTGCGCAAGGTGAGCGGCTACCGCAAGCCCGCCCCCGTCAACGAGGCAGCCTTCGAGGCCGCCGTCGAGGAGGTCGCGGCCGCCTCGCGCCGGCTCCTGGAGGCCGTGACCGCCACCCACCCGGCGCGCCGCGCGGCGAGCTAGTCGAAGGCACTCGCCCGGACGACAAGGGATCCTCAGCCTGCTGTGGCTGGCGGGCGTCTTCGCCATCGCGTTCGGCGCCTTCATGTTCATGCTCGGATGGCGCCTGCATTGCACGCACGAGCAGCCGAAGCGCCAGAACGAGTACGCCGAGCGCGGGATCTAGCCCGAGTCAGTCACGGCCGAAGGCCTCCGCGCCGGCGCGCGCGGCGCGCTCGTCCTGCTCGGCGCTGCCGCCGCTGACGCCGATGGCGCCGACCAGCACGCCGTCCCGCTCGAGCGGCAGCCCGCCGGCGAACACGATCATGCGACCGCCTGCCACCGAGTCATATCCGTAGAACTCGGTGCCGGGCAGGACCACCGGCGCCAGCTCGCCGGTCGACATCCGGTTCACGAGCGCGGTGTACGCCTTGTCCTGCGCCAGGCGCACCGTCACCAGGTCCGCGCCGTCCATGCGCCCGAATGCGACGAGGAGGTCCCCCGAGTCGACGACCGCAACGGACATCGGCACGCCCATCCGGCTCGCCGTCGCCTCGACCGCCGCCACCGCCCGTCGCGCAGCGACCAGCGTCAGGCCGGCCGCCTGCGAGGCCGTCGGCCCTCGCCGCGGATCCACCAGGTCCGGTCGGTCCGTCACGGCCGCCGCCTTGCCAGCACGAAGGCGGCGAGGGTCAGGGTCACCGTGCCGATCATCAGCATGACGGCCATGGCGATCAGGACCGGTAGCCGCTGGGCGAAGCGCAGCTGCCCATACAGGAAGACCGGGAAGGTGGGATCGCCGCCGGCCAGGAACAGGGCCACGGCCACCTCATCGAACGACACGATGAAGCAGGTCAGCCAGGCGGAGAGCAGCGACGGGCCCATCAACGGCAGGACGATACGTCGCAAGGTCGTGGCGTAGCTCGCGCCCAGGTCCATGGCCGCGTCCTCCAGCTGCGGGTCCACGGCGCTCATGCGCGCGAACAGGATCAGCGTGGCGAACGGCAGCCCCAGGATGCTGTGACCCGCCGCCACGGTGGCCAGCGAGCGCGGCACATCCAGGAACGAGAACAGCAGGAAGAGCGAGACCCCCAGCACAATGAACGGCACGATCAGCGGCAGCACCGCCAGGGCCAGCAGGGGGATGCGCAGCGCGGACCGCAGCCTGACGAAGACGACGCTGACCGCGAAGCCAAGGGCGGTGGCGACGGTCGCCGATGCCGCCCCCACCACCAGGCTGTTGCGCGCCGCCGCCAGCAACGCGTCGTCCGAGAAGACCTCCGCGTACCAGTCCAGGGTCAGCTCGCGCAGCGGGAAGCTGAGGACGGTGTTCTGGTTGAACGAGAATACGAAGAGCAGCGCGATGGGGAAGTAGAGCAGCACCAGCATGAGGGCGAAGACCGTCCCGAGGGGAACGCGCGTTCGCCCGACCCCGATGGCGCTGTGGTTCACGTGGCCACCCGCGTCCGGACGGCCAGCGTCCCGGCCAGAATCAGGACCGCCGTGAGCACCAGCATGATGACGGCGGCCGCCCCCCCGGTGGCCCAGCTGGCCGCGCGGCCGAAGAAGTCCTGGATCAGCTGTCCGTACATATACGTCTCGCTGCCACCCACCAGGCGCGGCGTCACGTACTCGCCGACGGTCGGGATGAAGACCATGAAGAGGGCCGCCACCGCACCGGGGAGGCTCAGCGGCAGGGTGACGCCCACGAACCTCGTCCACGGTCCGGCGCCGAGGTCGGCGGCGGCCTCCAGCTGCCGCCGGTCGATGCGACCCATCGCCGCGTAGATGGGCAGCGCGGCGAACGGCACCCAGACGTATATCAGGGTCAGCACGACCGCCTCGCGGGAGTAGAGCAAGAGGTCCAGGGGTTCATCGGTCAGTCCGACCGACTGCAGCAGGGTGTTCAGGGCTCCCTCCTGGCCCAGCATGAGGCGCCAGGCCATGACCCGCAGCAGGAAGCTGACCGCGAACGGGACCAGCAGCAGGACGAGGTACAGCGACGCCCGGTCCCCGGCCCGGAAGGCGAGAAAGTAGGCCAGCGGGTATGCCAGCACCGTCGCGGCCAGCGCGACGATCAACGCCATCAGCGCCGATATGCCCAGCTGACGCAGGTAGGCCGGCGTCTCGAGGATGCGCCAGTACTGGATGAGGGAGGGATTCCAAGGGTCGCCGAAGTCGACCGGGCCTGGCTCCGGGCGAAGGCTGATGAGGACAACCAGGACGATTGGCGCGACCAACAGCGCGGCCAGCCACAGGTAGGGAGGCAGCGCGAGGACGCGCAGGAAGGCTCGACGACCGAGCACCTGGTCCGCGCCCCAGGTCGTATCCGGCCCGGGCTACCGCCGGGCTATTCCGCCTTGACCCGCGTCCACATCGCCGTCCAGGCGTCGCGCTGCTCGGCGGTCACCGGCGGCGTGAAGTTGGTCGTCTCGAGGACCCCCGGATCGTTGATCGCGAACGCCTCGATCAGGGTCTCGTCATCGATGGCGGCCATGACGTCGGCGTTGGCGCAGCCGTAGTAGAAGAGCGTGACGGCGTTGCCGCAGCTCATCTCGCCCAGCTTGGCGTCGAGGAACTCGAGTGCCAGCTCCGGGCTGTCGCTGGTGGCGCTGATGCCGTACAGGCCGACCCACGAGTTCCGCCCCTCTTCGGGGTTGGCGTAGGCGACCGGTACTCCCTCGTACAGCGCCGTGGCGTAGCAGCCCTGCCACGCGTAGGCGACCCAGATGTCGCCGCTGATGACCTCCGGGCACAGGTTCTCGTACTCGGAATCCCAGTAGTGCAGGTTCAGCGGCTTCTGTTCGATCCAGTCGGCCTCGATCTGGGCCAGTTGCTCGTCGGTGATGGCGGTCTCGTCCCAGCCGTTGATGTAGGCCGATACGGTCACCGCGGCCGGGCCGTCATCCCACATCGAGATGTGGCCGGCGTATTCCTCGTTGAACAGGGCGTCCCAGCTGGTGACCTCCGCAACGTGGTCGGTGTTGTACAGGATCGAGGTGAAGCCCCAGTCCCACGGGACGTAGTACTGCTTCCCGTTCACCTGGCCGAGCGCCTTCATCTCGTCGGGAACCTTGTCCCAGTTCGCCAGCTTGCTGGTGTCGATCTCGCGGACCAGCCCCTCGTCGACGTAGAACTGCTGCCATCCGGTGTAGAAATGAAAGATGTCCGCCTGGCTGCCGGCCTGCATCTGCGCCAGGATGTCGGCGTCGTTCGCGCCGAACTCGAAGTCGACCTGGGTGTCGGCGTTCGCCTCGGCGAACTCGACCCAGAAGTCCTCGGCCTCATAGCCTGCCCACTCCAGCACCAGCAGCTCGTCCGGCTCGGGCTCCACGGATGCTTCCTCGCTGGCGGGAGCCGATGAGGGTCCTGCCGCGGATGCGCCGGTCTCGCCGGTGCATGCGGCCAGCGCGAGGCACAGGATGGTGACCAGGGCGAGCCAGCGGCCCTCCCGCTGCAACTGGATGGTCATGCGCGCACAAGCCTCCACCGCTCCATGGTCGGGCACCGACCGAACCCCCGCCTTAACCAATACTGCAGGCCGATAGTAGGCCCGCGTGCCAACCGAGGTCAATCATCTGCTGTAGCTCCGAAGCGGTAGCCCAGCATGCGCGGCGCCGCGGCCACGGCCCGCAGGATGAGGGAGGGACGGCCGCCGGCATCCTCGACCTCGTCGCGTCGCACCAGTGCCTCGCGCACGACGCGCGCGCCGGTGAAGCGCAGCGGCTCCGGCGGGAAGTGGCGATGGCTGCGATTCACGATCTGCAGGGTCGCCAGCTCGCCGGCCGGGTCCCCCACGATGGCGCTGAGCAGCCGCCCCGCGAAGTGCGCCGGCGCCACGCCGTTCCCGGAGAACCCGTGCGCGTAGTGGACACGGCCCCCATCGCGGGACCCGATCATCGGCAGGCGGTCGGGGCTGATGTCAATCGGCCCGCCCCAGGCGGAGACGACCTCCGCGCCGGCGAGGTCCGGGAAAAAGCGCAGCATCGCGTCGCGCGCCCTCGCCTCGGCGCGCGCGTCCCGGTCGTAGCGGCCGTCCACCCGGCCGCCGAATCCCGCGGCGCCCACGCCGGCGCCGAACGCGACCCGGCCATCGGGCGTCGTGCGGAAGTAGTGGACGGTGAAGCGGGAGTCGGCGATCGCCTCGCCGCCCCTCCACCCGATCGACTCCAGGAAGCTGGGGACGGGCTCGGTCATCAGCATGTGGCTACCCCAGCTGAGAAGCGAGGTACGGAAGCCCGGCCAGCTGGCAGCCCACGCATTGAGCGCGAGGACGACCTGCTCGGCACGGAGGTCGCCACGCGAGGTTCGCACGAGGAGCGGCGTCGCCGACTCGACCGACGACGCCGTCGTGTGCTCGAGAAAGGTCACGCCGCGCGCCGCGAGAACGTCATGAAGGCCCCGGGCCAATCGCGCGGGCTGCACCGTGGCCGCATTCGGCATCAGCGCGCCGGCGCGCATCACCGGCGACGCGCATCGGGCCCTCACCTCCTCGGCCCCAAGGTCGATGTATTGCTCAGGTACGCCGACCGCCGCAGCGGTGCGAACGGCCGCCCGCCATTCCCCGTCCTGGGCGGGCGACGCGCTGACGCGCATGTAGCCGCCGCGCCGGTACCAAGCCTCGACGCCGTTGGCGGCGGCCCAGCTGCCGATGCTCGCCACGCTCTCGTCCACGAGGCGCGCGATGCGCAATGCCTGGTCCGGGCCGAACCGCTCCACGAGGTAGGGCAGCTGATCCCACCAGCCATGGACGAAGCCTCCGTTGCGCCCGCTTGGCCCGCCGCCGCAGATCCCCCGATCGACGATCGCAAGCCGCACGCCGGGCTGCCGATCCACCAGCCACCACGCCGTCCACAGTCCCGTGTAGCCGCCGCCGAGGATGACCACGTCGAAGGGAGATTCAACGTCCGGCTCGATTGCGGCGGGGACAGAGGGCCCCTTTCCGGCAAGGGCCTCCTGCAACCACCACCCAACCGCTGCGTCGACGGGTTGGTCCACGAGTTTCCTGACCTTAAGTAGTGTTTAAGCCGCGGAGCGATGCTACGGCCGCCGGCTCGGCGTGGTCAATGCATGCGCTTCCGTAGAATCGGCACATGACCGCCGACGAGACGCTCATCGGTCGCAGCCTCCGTCAGGCACGGCATCGGCGCGGCATGACGTTGAAGGCCGTGGCCGAGCTGGCCGGGGTGACCGAGAGCTTCCTCTCGCAGGTGGAGCGGGACATCGCCAGCCCATCCATCGCCACGCTGCGCCGCATCGCGACAGCACTCGGCACAAGCATCGGTGACCTGCTGGATAACCCGGCCCCGAACGCGCACCTGATCCGGCGAGCGGAGCGCCGGGTGGTCGGCTACCCCGGGCTCGGCGCACGCGACGAGTTCCTGACCGACGGCAGCGGCGCCCGCCTGCAGGTCATCGAGTCGCTGGTCGAGGCCGGCGGGGGCACCGGGCCGGAGGCATATGCTCACGAGTCCGACGAGGAGTGCGTTGTCGTCCTGGAAGGCTCGCTCGACCTGTGGATCGGGAACGAGGAGTATCACCTCGAGAACGGCGACTCGATCCGCTACTCGTCGCGAGTGGCCCACCGCAACCGCAACCCGGGACCCGGCCGGGCTCGCGTCCTCTTCATCCTGACCCCGCCGTCGTTCTGAGCCACTTACGGTGGCCGATGCTCACGGTGCTAGCATCGGTCCGATGAGCAGCAGGCATCCGGACCGCACGCCCGTCGGGGTCGACGGCCTGCGCACGCCCTTCGGCCGCTACGGCGGCGCCCTGGCCGGCGTCCGGCCCGATGACATGGCGGCCCACGTGATCAGGGCGCTGGCGGGACGCACCGGCCTGGATCCGGCCGAGATCGACGACGTGATCATCGGTGCCGCCAACCAGGCCGGCGAGGACAACCGCAATGTCGGCCGCATGGCCGTACTGCTGGCCGGGCTGCCGGTGGACGTGCCCGGCTCGACGGTCAACCGCCTGTGCGGATCGGGCATGAACGCCGTGATCAATGCTGCCCACGCGGTGACGGCGGGGGACGGCTCGGTGTTCGTCGCCGGCGGCGTGGAGTCGATGACCCGGGCGCCGTTCGTCATGGCGAAGCCCTCGGCCGCCTTTCCGCGGGGGGAGCAGACGCTGTACGACACCACGCTGGGCTGGCGCTTCACCAACCCACGCCTGGCCGACGTCCACTACCCGTACTCGATGGGCGAGACGGCCGAGAACGTCGTGGAGCGCTGCGGGGTGACGCGCCAGGAGCAGGATGCCTTCGCGGTCGAATCGCAGCGGCGCTGGGCGGCGGCGCATGCGGCCGGACGCTTCGCGGACGAGATGGTGCGGATCGAGGTGCCCGGCGCGAAGCGCGGCGGGGCGGTCACGGTCGATGTGGACGAGCATCCCCGCCCGGAGACCACCACCGCGCAGCTGGCCGGGCTGAAGCCGGCCTTCCGATCCGACGGCTCGGGGTCCGTGACAGCCGGGAACAGCAGCGGCATCAACGACGGCGCGGCCGCCGTGCTGGTCACTTCCGAGACGCGCGCCCGCGAGCTGGGGCTGCGGCCCATCGCGCGCATGCTGTCCTCGGCCGTGGCCGGCGTGGATCCGGCGACCATGGGCCTGGGACCGATCCCGGCATCACGGAAGGCGCTCGAGCGCGCGGGCCTGGCCGTCGAGGACCTGGACCTGGTGGAGCTGAACGAGGCGTTCGCAGCCCAGGCGATCCCGTGCATCCGCGAGCTGGGCCTGGACCCGGAGAAGGTCAACGTCAACGGCGGCGCCATCGCCATCGGCCATCCCCTTGGCGCGTCCGGTGCCCGGCTGGTGGCGACGCTGCTCCACGAGATGCGGCGTCGAGGTGCCCGCCGTGGCCTGGCGACCATGTGCATCGGCGTCGGGCAGGGCATCGCATCGGTCTGGGAGGCGGTCGAGTAGCCGGCATGGCGGAGCCGGTGGAGCGCGGCATCGTCGTCTCGGGGGAGGCCACCGTCCGGCGCATCCCCGACCTTGCCGTCGTCGCGCTCTCCGTGACGATTCGCGACAGGAAGCTTGACGCGGCCAGGGAGCGGGCGAATGCCCGGGCGTCGGCCATCCTGGCGCACGTTCGCGATCTCGGCATCCCCGACGCCGATGTCCAGGCTCCGTCGCTCACCGTGCAGCCGACCTACGACTACGCGCGCGGGACGCCCCGGATCACCGGGTACGAGGCGGCCAGGCCGATGACGGTGCGCATCCGCGACGTCGCGCTGCTGGGCCCGCTGCTCGACGCGATCGTCGACGACGGCGCCACGCAGGTACACGGCACGCGCATGGACCTGGCCGACGAGGAGGCGGCGGGACGCGAGGCGCTCGCCGCCGCCTTCGCCGTCGCCCGCGAACGCGCCACGGCCGTGGCGGAGTCGGCCGGTCTGACGCTCGGCGCGCCGCTGCGCATCGAGGAAGACCGCGGCGGACCCCCCATGCCGGTGGGTGAGATGGGCATGCTGCGCGCCACGGCGGACGCCGCGCCGACCGAGGTGGCGCTGGGCGAGGTGGAGATCACCGCCCGCGTGCGCGTGTGGTGGGAGGTCCGCTAGGTACCGGATCCGGGGACGACGGTGCAGCGCGACGGCGCAGCGGACGGCCCGCGTCGGCCGTGG
>JAPSGM010000231.1 GCA_031177555.1 Chloroflexota bacterium | reverse complement strand
GATGGCGCGGGCCATGAGGCAGCTGCCGCGCCTGCTGCGACCGCGCCGGACGCCTACTTCGACGACCTGACCGATGCCTCCGAGCGCATCTGGACGTGCTCCGGAGGCGCGGCTGGCTCTGAGGCGGCTGAACGCGCCGCGCGCCGCGCGCGTAGCAGTGGTGTCGCCTGGTTGGCCCGGGTCTCGCCGACGGACCCGGCAGGCGGCACATCGATGCCCCGCCCGCACCCCGGCGGGGCATCGTCGCCTTCGGCGGCCGGGCTGGAAGCCGGCTTGTGGAAGCCGTGTGGACGACAGGCGAGCCGGCCCGAAAAGTCGGGGATAAGTGGTATTGCCCCGGCGTGGGCCGCGACCCTATGCTGCGGTCGTCCCGAAGGGGCAGCGGAATACCGGATCACGAGATTGCATCAAGCGTTCCGGTACCGGGTCGGTGGTCTCGCACCACCGGGCCGGGCCGCAGTTCCTTCGGGATATTTCGATGCGTGGGGGGCGCTGACGACCTCCACCGCTGCCACGACCTCCTCCGTGCCGAGCACGCACACCCGCTCGAATCCCTCGTCCGGGAGGGTCAGCAGCGAGTCGGCCATCCAGCGGTGCTGACGCCGGATGGCCGCGGCGGGTCTCGCATCGGCGCGGGCGGCATTGCGCGAGAGGCACGTCTCCAGCGGCAGGGCCAGCACGATGGCCAATGCCGGCCGACCGACCCGCCGCGCGACCGCGAGCAGCCGGCCGCGAGCCCAGCCCTCGACGTTGGTCGCGTCGACGACCGTGGTGCGGCGCCGCGCCAGCCGCAGGGCGAGCGCCGTGTGCAGCAGCTCGAAGGCCGCCTCGGTGGCGGTCTGGTCGTCCGGGTCATCGGCGACCAAGGCCCGCATCTGGTCCGACGACAGAACCTGGCTCGGTGCGAAGTGGCGCGCGGCGAACGTGCTCTTGCCGCATCCGCTGGACCCGACCAGCACGACCATCGTGCCCGGCCTCACCACGATCGCGTTCGGCGCGGCCGGGCCGGTGCTCACGCCGGCCACAGCTCCGACTGCCAGCGGGTCAGCGGGGCGAGTAGCTCGGCGCCCTGGCTGCGGACGTTGTTGACCGCGGGTGACACCGGGTACATCCGCATGGAGCCGGCGGGGGCGGGCCGCAGCAGCAGGCGCAGGATCTCGGGCGGCGTGTCGCGGTCCAGCCAGGCATCGTGATCGGCCGGATCGAGGATGATCGGCATCCGGTCGTGGACTGGCTCGACCAGCTCGTTCGGCGGGCCGGTCACGATGCTGACCGTGTACACCCGCTCGGCGGTCGCAGGGTCGCGCCAGGTGGCCCACAGGCCGGCGAAGGCGAAGGGATCCCCGCCGGCGGGCCGGATGGCGAAGGGCTGGCGGGCGGTGACCCGGCCGCTCACCGGTTTACGGGCGCGACGCCACTCGTAGAAAGCATCGGCCGGCACGATGCAGCGGCTGCGCCGGAAGGAGGTCCGGAAGGCGGGCGTCGTCTCGACCGTCTCGGATCGGGCGTTGATCAGCCGCGCCGCGCCGCGCGCCGACTCCTCGTAGACGGGGACGAGGCCCCAGCGGAAGACGTCCACGACGCGCTCGCCGTGGTGCTCGACGACGGCCGCCACCGGGTCGGTGGGGGCGACGTTGAAGCGGTCACCGGCCAGGTCGGTGGCGGCGCGGGCGCGAAAGATGCGGGCCAGCTCCTCAGACGAGCGCGGCTGTGCGAAGCGTCCGCACATCGCGCGGAAGGTGGGTGTGGGAGCCGGAAGGGGCGGTGCTCAGGCCTCGGAGGCGGCGCACTCCGGGCACATGGCGGCGGCGGGGATGGGCGGCTGCGGCGAGCCCGTGGCGCGCGGCAGGGTCTTTCCGCAGATGGTCACCTCCGCGTCCCGCTGAAGGTGGACCTTGGAAAACTGCCGGTCGGGCAGGCGCCAGGTGACATAGCGTCGCTGGTTGACGTCGGTGGCCATGTGACTCCTCGGAACAGTACCGCGTCGCCGCGGAGGGGGACCCAGATTATGCCAGAAATCCCGGCCCAGCGCCAGCCCCGGAGCGGGCCCGGATGGCACGGCACGCCGTAAGGCACCCGGACTGCAGATCACGTGAAGCGTGGCACCGTGTATCGGGCCAGCCCAGCAGCCGACAAGTGCTCCACAGCGCCGCGCGAAGGTCAACGGCGACCGGCCGAAAGCGGCATCATGAACCGGCCATGACACGCGTCGGGATCCTCACCGGTGGAGGCGACGTCCCGGGCCTGAACTCGGTTATCAAGAGCGTCGTGTACCGCGCCACGGAGCTCGGCTGGGAGGCGTTCGGCATCCGTCACGGGTGGCAGGGCCTCACCCACCGGGCCCCAGGCGCCGAGCCCGACCCGGAGTACGTGCGGCCGCTCGACCGGCGCGGCACGCGCGCCATCGACCGCACCGGCGGGACCGTGCTCCACACCTCGCGCACCAACCCGGTCCGTATGCCGGAGAAGGACCTGCCCGAGCACCTCTCGAAGGCCGATCGGCCCCGGTTCCAGACCGACGAAGGGCGCTACGACCTGACCCCCCTGGTGCTGTCGAACCTCGAGGCGCTGGGCATCACCCACCTGGTCGCCATCGGGGGCGACGACACGCTCAGCTACGCCGCACACCTCGCCACCCAGGGCGTGCCGCTGGTGGCGATTCCCAAAACGATGGACAACGACGTGGCCGGGACCGAGTACTGCATCGGCTTCTCCACCGCGGTCACCCGCGCGAAGGAGCTGATCAACCGCCAGCGCACCACGCTGGGCAGCCACGAGCGCATCGGCGTGTTCCGCATCTTCGGGCGGAATGCCGGATTCAGCGCCTGGTACGCGGCGTACGTCACGAGCTCGCGCTGCGTCATCCCCGAGGCGCCGTTCGAGCTGTCGCTGCTCGCCTCGCTGCTGACCGAGGACCGGCGCAACAACCCGAGCTCCTACGCCCTGGTCGTCGCCTCGGAGGGCGCCGTCTGGACCGGTGCCAGCGTGGAGGAGTTCGGCGAGGCCGATGCCTACGGCCACCGCCGCAAGGCAGACGTCGGCTTCGCGCTGGCCGAGGAGCTCAAGGCGATGACCGGCGTGGAGACGGTCCACTCGGACCTGACCTACGACCTGCGCTCGGGCGACCCCGACGCGCTGGACCAGATGGTCGCCACCACCTTCGCCAACGTGGCGGTGGAGCTGCTGGCCGACGGCGTCCATGGCCGGATGACCTCGATCCAGGGCGGCCGCTACGCCCACGCGCCGCTGCCCAACCGGGACGGCGGCGCGCGACGCATCGAGGTCGAGGCGATGTACAACACCCAGCGCCTGCGGCCGCGGTACGACAGCCGGCTGGGCATGCCCCTGCTCCTCGGCCGCCCGATCACCGGCTGAGCGCGGCCTGGCCGGGAAGATGGCGGAGAGGCCGTAGACTCTGCGCGACATGGCCGGCCCGAAACCCGTCATCCTGGCGGTCGACGACGACGTCCCGGTGCTGCGCGCCGTGGAGCGAGACCTGCGCTCCCGCTACGGCAAGCACTACCGCATCGTGGCGGCCGAGGGCGGGCCCGAGGCATTGGAGGTGGTCCGCCAGCTCTCGGTGCGCGGCAGCCAGATCGCGCTGTTCGTCGTGGACCAGCGCATGCCGCG
>JAPSGM010000065.1 GCA_031177555.1 Chloroflexota bacterium | reverse complement strand
CGTCGCCACGCACGGTCGCTTCCTTGACCGCCCGCTCGCCGAGGACTCGCCCGCGTGGAAGCAGCTCATCCCCTACGTCGTCGTGCGCGACGGCGAGGACATCTTCCTCATGGAGCGGACCGATGCCGGCGGCGACGCGCGGCTGCATCGCAAGGCGAGCATCGGCGTGGGCGGTCACCTCAACCCGGTGGACGAGGGCGAGGACCCGCTGATGGTGGGGCTGGCGCGCGAGTGGAGCGAGGAGCTGGTCGCCGCCTGGGAGCCCGACTACCGGCTGGTCGGCATGCTGAACGACGACTCCAATCCAGTCGGAGCGGTCCACGTCGGCGTCGTCTTCGAGGTCCAGGCCGATGGGCGCCCCGTCGCCGTTCGCGAGACGCACAAGCTGAGCGGCCGCTTCGTGCCTCCGGCGGCGGTCGCCACAGCCTGGGAGCGGATGGAAACCTGGTCGCAACTGGTCGCCGAGGCTTTGCTGAACCTATCGCACGCTCGCTGAGCGAGCCTATCGGCCATAGTCGTGCCGCAGGGTCCTGCCGCGTCCGTGCGTATACTCGGGTCGATGGTCCGGATGCGGAGAGCGATCGCGGTCGTCGCCCTGCTCCTGGGGATCGCCAGCCTGGCGGCCCCGGCGCAAGGGGCGGGCGACCACGTGGTGCGCCTGGAGCTGAACGGCGTGATCGACCAGATCACGGCGGGATACATCCAGGAGGGCATCGCCGTCGCCGAGGAGGGCGGTGCCGCCGCGGTGCTGCTGGTCATCGATACGCCGGGCGGCGAGCTGACCAGCACGGACGAGATCACCAAGGCGATCCTGGGCAGCGGCGTCCCGGTGATCACCTGGGTCGCGCCGGAGGGAGCGCAGGCCGCCAGCGCCGGCACGTTCGTGACCATGGTCGGCGACGTGGCGGCCATGGCGCCGTCCACGACCATCGGCGCGGCATCGGTCGTCGGCGGTGGGGGAGAGGACCTTCCCGAGACGATCGCCGACAAGGTGAACAACTCGAACGTCGCCAAGCTGACCGGCTATGCGCGCGACCACAACCGCAACGAGCAGTTCGCCGAGGACGCGATCCGGGAGGCGGCCAGCGTGGGGGCCAGCGACGCGGTGGCCATGGAGCCGCCGGTGGTGGACCTCATGGCGGCCACCGACGAGGAGCTCTTCGCGGCCATCGACGCCGGCGAGCGTGCCGACGGCCACCCGCTCACCTTCAACGGGGAGCCGATCCCGCCGCTCTCCGGCCTGGAGCTGCGCGACGTGAACATGAACCCGGGCCAGCAGTTCCTGCACGTGCTGTCCGACCCGAACATCGCCTTCATCCTGTTCACCATCGGCTTCTACGGGATCGTCAGCGAGCTCTTCCACCCGAACTTCTTCTCCGGACCGGTGGGCGCCATCGCGCTGGTGCTGGCCTTCATCGGGTCAAACAGCCTGCCGCTCAACATCGGCGGCCTGCTGCTCATCCTGCTGGGCATCGGCCTGTTCATCCTAGAGCTCAACGTGACCTCGTTCGGCCTGCTGACCATCGGCGGGGTGGTGTGCATCGTGCTGGGCGCCTTCGCCCTGTGGACCGGCGTCGATCCGGAGCAGGACGCGATCCGGGTCCAGGTCAGCCCGTGGCTGCTGGTGGCGGTCATCGGGCTGTCGCTGCTGTACGTCTTCGGTGTCGTTCGTGCGCTGATGGCCATGCGCAAGCACCCGACCTTCGCGCACCCGATGACCGCGCTGGTGGGGGCCGGCGGCGTGGCCCAGACGCTCATCGGCGAGACGGGGATCGCCTACGCCGGCGGCGAGGCATGGTCGGCGCGCAGCAGCGGCACCCAGATCCCGCCCGGCGCGCCGGTGCGGGTGGTGGGGGTGGACGGGCTGGAGCTGATCGTGGAGCCCGGCGAGGAGGCGGACAGCCCCGCGCCGGACGCGGAGGCGCGTTCGTGAGCAGCCCGGCGGAGGAGCTGCGGGACCCGGAGCAGCTCACGCCGCCGACACCGATGGGGGCCACCTCGCGCCCCGCCCCCAGCGGGGTGGCGATCGTCGGCGAGCCGAACAGCCGGCTGGTGACCTGGTTCCTGGACGGCGTGGCCGCTCATCTGGAGCGCCGTGGCCACCCGGTTCACCGCCGGCGCGGACGCGACGCGAACCACCTGCCGGCCGATGCGCGGGTCATCCTCAACGCCGTCGACCCGGTCACGCCGAGCTCATTCCGGCGCCGCTCGCGCGACATCTTCGTCGTCGGCCTGGCGGACCTGGGGGCGCCGCCGAACGACATGCTGCAGGCGGGGTACTCGCTCCTGGTGCGGTCGCTGTCGAACGTATTCATCCCCATGGTCCGCGACGGCGCGGTGCCGGACGCGCACTTCATCACCATGGAGCAGGGCTTCCACCGCTTCGACCATGCCGGCGACGAGGAGGGGTTCTTCCGCCAGGTGGTGGGCCGCCTGGTGCCCCTGGCCGAGTCGCGCCTGGTGATCGAGAACGAGTTCATCCCGGACCTGCCCGAGGGGCTGTGGGGCGGCGACGCGCACACCGAGTCGATCTACCGCGCCGGCATCCGCATGGCGGAGCTTGACCTGCTGCCGGCGCCCTGGCCGATCGACGAGCTGCTGAGCCCCGACGAGCTGCGGCACGTGAAGCGACTGTTCGGCATCGGCGGCCTGTCGTACGGCAACGCCAGCGCGCGGCACGACGGCGACACGTTCTGGATGAGCGCCAGCGGGGTGGACAAGAGCCACCTGCGCGAGGTCGGGACCGAGATCCTGATGGTCACCGGCTACGACCGCGAGCGGGGCGTCATCCGGCTCAGCGTCCCGGCGCACGTGCAGCCGCGCCGCGTGTCGGTGGATGCCATCGAGCACCTGACCATCTACCGCGAGCATCCCGAGGTCGGCGGCATCCTGCACGTCCACGGCTGGATGACCGGCGCGCCCTCCACCGAGACGGTGTATCCCTGCGGCACGGAGGAGCTGGCCCTGGAGGTCGCCGGCCTGCTGCGCGAGGTGCCCGATCCCGCGCGCGCGGTCATCGGCATGAAGAACCACGGCGTCACCATCACCGGGACGAGCCTGGACGAGATCCTGGAGCGCGTCGGGCCGCATCTCGTGCGCCAGGTCCCGATGAGCTGACGCCGAGCGAATGCCCCCCGGCACGGTCCGCGGCGTTCGGCAGCGATTCGCGGCCTCCGCGCTGAACTACCGGGTCCTGCGCCTGCTTGGCTCGCGCCTGCCGCGGGTCACCCGCGGCTGGATGCCCTGGGTCGGCCTGGACCGATACGCCGCCATCGGCCTGCCCGGGCCTGGCTGGGTCCGCCTGCGCCCCATCCTGGCCGGGGTCTGCGGGACCGATATCGCCCTGCTCACCGGCAGGACCAGCGCCGTGCTGTCGCCCTTCTCCTCGTTCCCTGCCGTGCTGGGCCACGAGGTGGTGGGTCTCGTGGACGAGGTCGGCGATGAGGTGGCGGGGTTCGCGCCGGGCGACCGGGTCGTCCTGGACCCGGTGCTGGCCTGCGTGGTGCGGGGCCTATCTCCGTGCCGCTGGTGCGCCGACGGGCATCCGGGACTCTGCCTGCGCACCGCCGAGGGCTCGCTGGCACCGTCCCCCATGATCGGCTTCAGCCGAGACCTGCCGGGCGGCTGGTCCGACGAGCTGGTGGCCCACGTCACCCAGCTCCACGCCGTTCCGGCGGGGATGTCCGACGAGACGGCGGTCATGGTCGAGCCGTTCAGCGTCGCCCTCCACGCCGTGCTGGCCACGCCACCCGCGGCCGGGGAGCGGGCCGTGGTCATCGGCGGCGGGACGATGGGACTGTGCGTGACCGCGGCGCTGCGGCTGGTGGCCCCGGACGTGGAGGTCACCGTGGTCGCCCGCTATCCCGCCCAGCGCACGATGGCGGAGCGCTTCGGCGCCGGCGTTGCATCGGACCCGCTGCAGGCGGCCGTCGCGCGAGCGGGGGCGCAGCGTCATCGGCCTCTGGTGGGCGACGACGTGCTCATCGGCGGGTTCGAGCAGATCTACGACTGCGTGGGCACCGCGCGGAGCCTGGACGCCTCCCTGCGGGTCGCGGCCCCGCGGGGTCGGGTGGCGATCGTGGGCGGCCCGGCCGTCATCCGCGACCTGGACTGGACGCTGGCCTGGACCCGCGAGCTGCGGATCGAGGGCAGCTACGTCTACGGGACCGAGCACGGCATGCCGGGGGCGCCGCACACGATGGACGCGGCCATGCGCCTGCTGGCCGACCATCCGGAACTGCCGCTTGGCGAGCTGGTGACGCACCGGTTCGGGCTGGAGGACTGGCGCGGGGCCATGGCCACCGCCCTGGATCGGGGGCGCGCTGGCGCCCTGAAGATCGCCTTCGTGCCGGGCACCGCGGGCGACCGGAGGGCCGCGCGCCGCTAGACTGAGCGTGACGGGCCTGTAACGGAGGGAGTTCCGCACCCATGGACGATCCCGTGACCCTGGCGATCTTGGTCGTCGCCATCGCGATCCTGCTTTTCCTGATCTACAGCACGGTCCACATCGTGCGCCAGTACGAGCGGCTGGTGATCTTCACCCTGGGCCGCGTGACGAACGGCTCGGCCGGACCCGGCCTGGTCCTGCTGGTGCCCATCATCCAGCAGCCGGTGAAGGTGGACCTGCGCGAGTTCTACATCGAGCTGCCGCCGCAGACCTGCATCACCAAGGACAACGCGCCCATCAGCATCGACTTCCTGGTGTACTCGAAGGTTTTCGACCCCGAGCAGTCGGTGACGGCGGTGACGAGCTTCTCCGGCGCCTCGCAGGCCCTGGCCGCGACCACGCTGCGCGCCGTCATCGGCGACATCCCGCTCGATGACGTGCTGGCCAAGCGCGAGGAGATCAACAACATCCTGCGCACCAAGCTCGACGAGGTCACCCATCGCTGGGGCGTGAAGATCACCAGCGTCGAGATCCGCGAGATCGTGCCGCCGCGCGATATCCAGGATGCCATGAACCGGCAGATGAGCGCGGAGCGCAACCGGCGCGCCAACATCACCGAGTCGGAGGGCACGCGGCAGGCGACCATCAACGTGGCGGAGGGCGACAAGCAGTCGAACATCCTCCGCGCCGAGGGCGAGCGCCAGTCGCAGATCCTGCGTGCCGAGGGCTTCAGCAACGCCCTGCGCACCATCTTCGAGGCGGCGCGCGGCGTCGACGAGAAGACCATGGCGCTGCAGTACCTCGAGGCGCTGAAGGTGCTCGGCCAGGGCCAGTCGACCAAGTGGGTCATCCCCATGGAGCTGTCCGAGCTGACGCGCCCGATCACCGGCGCCATGCGTTCGGCGCGCGACGTGGGCGAGGGCCAGGGGACGGCCGCCCCGGGCTGACATGCCACGCGCGCTGGGGACGAGGTCGCGCCGGAGCCTGGCGGCCTGGGTCGGCCGCATCGTGGCCGCCGGCGCGGCCGGCTACCTCGGCTTCGTCGGGGTGGAGGGGTCGCGCCGGGTGGTGCGTCCGGGGCGCAAGCTGCTGGAGGCGGCCGAGGGCGATCCGCAGACGCCCGCCGACATCGGCCTGGCCTACGAGGACGTCCGCTTCACGACGCGGGACGGCGTCACGCTGGCCGGCTGGCTGATCCCCGCCGCCCGCGACACGCGTGCCGCGGTGGTCCTGCTCCACGGCTTCAGCTGGCACCGCCTGCCGTGGCTGACCGGCTTCGTGCCGTGGCTGCAGCCGCGCTACAACGTGCTGCAGTTCGACTTCCGCGGGCACGGCGACTCGGGAGACGCGCCGATCACCCTGGGGACCACCGAGCAGCGCGACGTCGCCGCGGCCGTGCGCTTCCTGGAGAGCCGCGGCTTCGGGCCGATCGCGCTGATGGGCATCAGCATGGGCGCCTCGGTGGCGATCATGTCGGCCCCGGACCTGCCGGTGGCCGCCGTGGTGGCCGATGCCGCCTACGCCCGCGTCGAGAACCCGATCGCCAACCGGATGCGCGAGGGCCGCTACCCCATGGCCGCGCTCGGCGCGCGGCTGATCGTGGCGGCAGCGTCGGTCAGGGCGCGCGTCCGGCTGCGCCAGCCCATCGAGCGCGTGGCGGAGATCGCGCCCCGCGGCCTGCTCCTCATCGCGCCGCAGGAGGACCGCGTCGTGGCCTGGACCCAGTCGCGCGACATGTACGAGCGGGCGCGCGAGCCGAAGGAGCTTTTCGTGGTCCCCGGTGCCACCCACTCGGAGGCGCGCGAGACGGCGGGTCCCGCATACGAGCGGCGCGTGCTCCATTTCCTGGGGCGGCACCTCGACGGAGTGCCCCATGCGGCGATGCCCGGGGAGGGAGGGGAATCGGCTTCGCAGGCGGCTTCATCGGCCCGGCCGGGAGCGCCAACCGTATAATCGCGACCCGGCGTCCGCGCCGTAGCCCGTCCGCAACCACCCGCCGTCAGGGGTTCCATGGCTGCCACGAAGGTCCTGGTCGTCGATGACGACCTGAACATCCAGCGCGTGCTCGTCTTCACCCTCAAGCAGGAGGGGTTCGAGGTGCTGGTCGCCTCGGACGGGCAGGCCGGCGTGGAGATCGCCCGCGAGTCGAAGCCCGACATGATCCTGATGGACGCGGCCATGCCGAAGCTGGACGGCTACGCCGCCACCCAGCAGATCCGCGCGTCGGAGGAGGCCGGCCAGCGGGTCCCGATCATCATCCTCACCTCCGAGGCCGAGGTCGCCGAGCGCGTCAAGGGCCTGCGCGCCGGCGCCGACGACGACATCGTCAAGCCGTTCCACCCGCTGGAGCTGATGGCGCGCATCAAGGCGCTCCTCGCCCGCTCCGGCGCGCTGGCCGCGCCCATCACCGGGGAGACCGTGACCATGGGCCGCCTGGGGGTCTTCTACGGCGCCAAGGGAGGCGTGGGCACGACGACCATCGCCATCAACTCGGCGATCGCCATGATCCGCGAGTTCCGGCGGCGTACGGCCCTGCTCGACGCCAACCTGCAGTTCGGCGACCTGCGGGTCTTCATGGACCTGGGGCTGGACACGGCCTCGATCGTCGACGCCATCAGCGAGCCGGACCTGGATGCGGACCTGCTGCGCAAGCTGCTCGTGCGCCACCACACCGGCGTCGACCTGCTGCTGGCGCCGCCCTCGCCGGAGGCGGCCGACATCGTGATGGAGCGCCAGCGCTCCCACCCCGCCTCGCTGACCCACCTGCTCAACCTGATGCGGCGGGCCTACGACTACACCCTGGTCGACATGGTGAAGACCATCGACGACTTCAACCTGCAGCTCTTCGACGAGGCCGATGTCATCTTCGTGGTGATGACCGCCGACCTGTCCTGCCTGAAGAACGTGCGGCTGGTCCTGGAGACGATGGATCATCTCGGCTACGAGAAGGGCAAGGTCCAGCTGGTGCTCAACCGCTCCAACGCCTACACGGGCATCAACGTGAGCAACGCCGAATCGGCCCTCAACCGCAAGGTCGACTACGAGGTCATCAACGAGTACCGCGGCGCCATCAGCTCGCTGAACTCCGGCGAGCCGTTCATGTCCTCCCGGCCCGATGGCCCCCTGGGCCGCTCGGTCGCGGAGTTCGCGCGCATGGTCGACGAGCAGACCGCCGCCGAGGTCGCCGCGACCCGCACGTGACCCGATAAGGGTCGGGTAATCGGCCGGTAAGGCCCGGTTGCCTACGCTCGGTGGCGCCGGTCGCCGCTGGAGTTTGGGAGGCGAGCAGGCGGGCGGCCGGCACTTCCAATCCCCCGCTCGCCGCCCGTGCTGGAGCCGATGCTGGCGCAGACCCTCAGCTCATCGCTGCTCGGCGTCGAGGGCATCCCGATCCGCGTCGAGGTCGACGTGGCCTTCGGCCTGCCCTCGCTGACGATCGTCGGCATGGCCGGCAGCCAGGTGCAGGAGGCCCGCGAGCGGGTGCGCAGCGCGCTGCGCAATTCCGGGTTCGATGTACCCGCCCGGCGCATCACGGTCAACCTCGCCCCGGCCGACCTGCCCAAGGACGCCACCGCGTACGACCTGGCCATTGCGGTCGGCATCCTGGCGGCGTCGGGCCAGCTGCCGGACGCGGCGCGCCTGCCCGGGACGGCGCTGGTCGGGGAGCTGGCGCTGGACGGGTCGCTGCGGCCAGTGACCGGCGTGATGTCGCTGGTGGCCGCCATCCGGGACGCCGGGATTGCCGCCGTGATCGTGCCGGAGGCCAGCGAGGCCGAGGCCGCCTGCGTGTCGGGCATCGCGGTCCATCCCGCCGCCCGCCTCGGCGCGGCGGTTGGCCACCTGGCGGCCGTGGGCGAGCTGGCCCTGGCCCGGCCGCTGCCGCTGCCCGCCTGGCGGCCGCCGGACGGCGTGCCGGACCTGGGCGACGTCATCGGCCAGCGCACCGCGCGCCGCGCGCTGGAGATCGCCGCGGCCGGGCGCCACAACCTGGCGCTGTGCGGGCCGCCGGGCGTCGGGAAGACGTTGCTCCTGAGCTGTGCCGACGGCCTGCAGCCGCCGCTCGACGACGGCGAGGCACTGGAGGTGAGCCGCATCCACTCCGCGGCCGGACTGGTCGACCGGCGCGCGCCGCTGACCCGGCGCCGACCCTTCCGGGCGCCGCACCACACCATCTCGAGCCAGGCGCTGGTCGGGGGCGGCCCGCGGGTGCGTCCCGGCGAGGCTTCCCTGGCGCATCGTGGCGTGCTCTTCCTGGACGAGGCGCTCGAGTTCCGCTCGGACGCGCTCGACGCACTGCGCCAGCC
>JAPSGM010000064.1 GCA_031177555.1 Chloroflexota bacterium | reverse complement strand
CGAATAGCCGGTCCGCCTCGGGGGTCTCGAATGAGATGAGGGCGAAGCCCAGGTAGTACACCGAACCGATGCCGCGGATGCCGAACCAGCCGATGAACAGGCGCTCGCGCCAGGTCGCGCGCGAGCCAAGCAGGGAGAGCCAGGCTGCAGCTGGCCGAACCACGAATAGCAGGCCGGCGGCGACGACCAGCAGCGGAAGCCACAGCGCGCCGAAGTCGGCCAAAGGCAGGACGGTGCCCAGCATGAGCATGACCGCCATCTCGGCCAGCTTCTCGACGGTCAGGCTGAACTCGTGCAGCCGCACGTTGTATGCGTGGCCGCGCTCGTAGCGGCGAAAGGCGATGCCGGCCGCGAATACGGCAAGGAACCCGTAGCCCTCGATCGACTCGACCAGCCCGTATACCAGGAAGATCGACGCCAGCGCCACGTAGCCGTCGAACGGCTCGGAGAGCCAGCCACGATCACCGATGCGGTAGGTGATGACGGCGATCGCGAGACCCGCGGCGGCGCCACCGGCGATGCCGACGCCGACGGCGTAGATGACATCGGCCAGAAGCCATTCGCCGATCCAAACGCGCGCCGCGTCGAAGGTCTGCTGCGCCCCGAAGAGGCCCAGCATCACGAACGGGAAGGCAAATCCGTCGTTGAGGCCGGCCTCCGCGGTCAGCGAGAAGCGGCCCTCGTCCTCCGGCTGCTCGTCCCCGGGACCCTCGACCTGCACGTCGTCGGCGAGCACCGGGTCGGTAGGGGCAAGGCTGGCCCCGAGCAGCACGGCGCCGGGCAGCGTCAGGCCAAGCGCCCAGGCTCCCAGCAGAGCGACGCCGGCGATGGTCAACGGCATGGCCACAAGCAGCAGGAGGACGGTCGAACGCCACGCCCTCCAGCGCAGCGGCCGGTCGAGCTTCACTCCGGCGCCGAAGAGGGAGACGATGACCGCAACCTCGGCGATGCGGGTCAGCAGCTCCGGCTCGAGGGTTGGGTCGAACCAGCCGACGCCGGTGACGTCCAGCGCAGCGCCCACGGCCAGGCCGATGATCAGGTAAATCAGCGCGGCCGAGAACGGCCGGCCCTTCTGCACCGAGAGGACGACGGCGCCAACCAGGAGCGCCAGCCCGGCCACGGCGAAGAGCAGGTTGTAGGGATCGAGCTCAATCGGGAATCCCGGAACGCGTGCGGTCAGCCCTTCGGCGAGCGGCATATGGACGGCATGCTAGCGACGCCCGGTTTGTGGAATCGGATCGCCGGCGCTTGCCGGGCGAGTGAGGGAGGCCGGGCAGTTGCGGAACAGGCTGGGCGCGGCGCTCGTCGCCGAGGCGGCCGCACATTCCTCTTCTTGTACGTCGGTGCCGGGTCCGGGACTGGTACGTGTGGTGGATTGGACGCTGGTCGGCGCGATCGTGGCCGCCGTGCTGTACCGCTACTTGTTCGAGCGGCTGGCGGAGGTCGACGTCACGCCGGCAACCCCGGAGGGCTGACGGCGGCCGAGCGCCGTGCTCACGCTCGGCCCCAGGTCCCTCAGGCGCGGGCCGCGCCCGTGCCGGCGACGCCGCGCTGGTGGATGCCCTCCGCGAATTCCTCGAGCATCTTCGCGTTGAACTGCGGGATGTCGTCCGGCCGTCGGCTGGTGACGATGCCCTGGTCCACGACCACGGCCTCGTCCACCCACTCGCCCCCGGCGTTGCGGATGTCGGTGCGCAGTGATGGGTAGCTGGTGAGGCGCCGGCCGCGGACGACGTCGGCCTCGACCAGCATCCACGGCGCGTGGCAAATGGCCGCAATCGGCTTGCCGGCCCGCGCGAAGTCGCGTACGAAGCCGACGGCGCCCTCATCCTGCCGCAGGATGTCCGGGTTCTTCACGCCGCCCGGGATGAGGAGCGCATCGAACTCGTCGCTGCTGACCTGGTCGAGAGTGCGATCGACGGGGATCTCCTCGCCCGGCGTGTCTCCCTGCTTGCCGCGGATGCTGCCGCCCTTCAGCGACACCACGCTCACCTTCGCTCCGGCGTCGCGCAACGCGCGCATCGGCTCGGTCAGCTCGCTCTGCTCGAAGTGGTTCGCCGAGAGGGCGGCCACGCGCAGTCCATCGAGATGCATCTCGTGGGTACTCCTGTTTCGTTCGTTCCGAGCTCGGGAGGGCTGCAGCACGCGTGCCACCTGATCGGCCGCGCGCTTGCTAGATGAAGAAGGTGAACAGGCTCGCCAGCCAGCTGAACGCGTTGGTGATGATCAGGATGCCGATCGCCACGATGAACAGGCCGGAGGCCACCTGCACCGCCCGATTGTGATGCCGCAGCCAGTTGAGCAGCGGCCTCACGCGCGGGAGGGCGAGCGCCACGGCCAGGAACGGGACGGCCAGCCCGGCGGAGTAGCCGGTCAGCAGGAGGGCGGCCTGCCCGGCGTCCTGCGCGGAGGCGCCCATCGTCAGGATGGCGCCCAGCACGGGACCGATGCACGGGCTCCAGCCGATGGCCACCAGCGCCCCCAGCGCCACCGCGCGCGCGTGGCGCGATGCCGGCAGCAGGTCGGAGGGCAGGCCGATGCGCCATCGGTCCAGGACGGGCCCGAAGAGTCCGGTGGTCAGCACGCCGATGAAGACCACGGCCGCCCCGGCGACGATGCGGGCCTCCGAGAAGCGGAACAGGGCGCCCCCCAGCAGCCCGACCGAGGTCCCCAGGGCGATGAACAGGACGCTGAAGCCCAGGACGAAGAGCAGCGCCGGAACGAGCGTCGGCGCGCGGCCGGCTGGCGAGTTGGTGGATGGGCCGGCGGTCGCGGAAGCTGGCGTCGCAGGCACGGCGGGGATGGCGGCCGCCTCGCCCAGGAACGCGACGTACACCGGCACCAGTGCCAGGACGCACGGAGTGGCGAAGCTGAGCAGCCCGGCCACGAAGGCGAGCGGCAGCGTGACCTCCATGGGCGATCGCCTCAGCGAGCGAGCATTGACAGCGGCGCCGTGCCGGGCTCGACGGTGATCGGCGCGGCGATGATCCAGAGCGAGAGCACGGTGTAGCCGACCATCAGCGCTACCAGCGGCAGGCCGGCCAGGATCGGTCGCGACTCGGCGTCGCGCAGGGCGATGCGGTGGGCCAGCACCACCGCCACGATGTGCCCCAGCACGATGGAGCTGACCGACAGGTACCAGATCGCCGCGGTGGGCACCCAGTCCAAGGTGGGGGCGACGGTGATCAGCGGATCGCCCAACAGGGCCGGAAGCCAGATGCCGCTCTGGATCACCCCGGTCAGGTAGTGCGCCACGAGGTAGCCGGCGGCGATGGGAAGGAGCGTCGCCGCGTAGCCGCCGGCCGTGACTCCCAGCGGCGGAACCTGTCGGCCGGGATCGTGCACCTCGCCGGTCAGCCAGGCGGCGACCGAGAACGCGGCCAGGAAGACGAGCCATACGGCGATCAGGCCGATGGTCTGTACCGCCACGACCGCGTTCAGCGCGCCGACGGCCTCGAACGCGAACTGGAAGACCGGCTGCATGAGCGAGCCCCAGAACGTGGTCACCTGCAGGCCGTCGTACGAGACGCCGGCCAGGGCGAGGACAATGAAGGCGGCGTCGGACCAGCCGGCGCCGCGGACCTCGGTCAGCCCGGTGAACCAGGGACGCAGCTCGGACCGCAGCTCGCCCGGCTCGGCCGCCGCCAGGCATTCCGGGCAGTCGATGCAGCGCGCCGGATCGCAGGCCTCGGTGCAGCCCCGACAGGCCTCCGCGTCCGCCACGCGCCGCCCGACGGGCCCGACCCGTCCGAACCAGCCCAGCAGGACCTCGAACAGCTCGCCATTGCGCAGCCAGGCCACGCGACCGAAGGCCGCCATGCCGGCCAGCGTCAGGAGCGTGTAGGCGACCAGCAGGTTGGCGATGACCGCGGGCGTGGTGCCGTCCGGCAGCACAAGCTCGCACCACAACCCGGCGAGCAGGAGCGCGACCGCCGGCCAGCGAACCCACCCCACCGGGTAGGCCAACGGCGCCTCCAGGCCCCGCGCGCCCAGGAGCCGAGCAGCCGACTCCAGCACGCCGAACAGGGTGCGGAACGGGCTCAGGCTGGGCCATGGATTGCCCAGCAGGACGGCGGCGATCGGCAGGCCCACCCAGACGCCGACCCAGAACAGGACCGCCGGCAGCGGCGAGATGGGGTCCACCAGGTAGCCGGCGAGAATGATGCCGATCCACCATGCCAGCCCCAGCATCTGCAGCAGGCCCGATGCGACCCGGCCCAGCTCCGGCGCCAGCGGCAGCACCGGATACGACGGGAAGGCGCCGGCCGGGCGGATCGCCAGGACCGAGATCACGAAGCTGGCCGCCACGGCCAGCGCCGCCCCCGCCAGGTAGAGCGCGAGCGGCACCGGCAGCGCGAAAACTTGGCCGATGGCGTGGCCCAGGACCGGCTGCGGAGCGGCCGTCCCCGCGGCGACGGCGATGGCCACGGCCGCCGCCGCGGGCAGGCGGCGCCGGAGGCTACCGCTCATGGACGACGAGGGTCCCGACGGTGGCCTCGGCCGGCCCGTCGGTGGTGTGGATGGCCATGGGGAACTGGCCGGCGCGCACCGCCTCGAACGTGAGGGTCACGTCCTCTCCCGCCCGGACCTGCTGGGCCGACAGCTCGGCGTCGTAGCCGTGCAGGTGGAAGACGGCGTTGCGCTCCACGGCGAGCTGGATGGTCACGCCCTGGCCGCGGCAGACCTCCAGCGTGGCCGGCTCCAGGCGCTCCTCCACCAGCGTCGCCGGCCGCATCACGGCCGCCGCGCCACAGTCGTCGGGGACCTCGGCGGTCGGCACGCAGGCGACGGCGACGCCGAGGAGCAGGGCGAGCGCGAGCGGAACGGCGCGATACCGGCCGGGAGGGGGGAGCATCGAGCGAATGCTAGCCGACGACGATCCTCCGACCGGCGGCCAGGCCGGCCAGCGCCAGCAGCGCCAGTCCGGCCAGCACCAGGGGCTCGACCGTTCCTCCGGCCACGGCGGTGTCGGGCGAGTCGTGGTGGCCGTCACCGGATGCCTCGGGAATCTCCTCGTCGGTCGCGTAGCCGAACGAGAACGAGTCGCGGACCTCGTGGCCGTCGGCCCCCAGCACCGCCCACTCGACGGTGTAGACCCCGGGCTCCGCCACGTCGACGCTGCCGGTCATGACGTTGCGATCCGCCACGTCCAGGTCGACCTCGCCGTTGCCGACCTCCTCGCCGTGGCGGTCCACGACCGTGAAGCCGCTGGCGGCCGGGTCCAGCTCCCCGTCGAAGGTGAGCGTGATCTCGGTCGGCGGCGCCTCCAGGTTCTCGCCGGGCGCGGGGATGCTCGAGAGCAGCTCCACGTGCCCCAGCGCCGCGCCCGGGACCGCGCTCAGCAGCAGCGCGACGCCAGTGGCGATCAGCGACCTTCGGCCCAGCGATGCGAACGTCATGCACACCTCATGGCTCGTCGGTGCGGAGCGACCCGGTAGCGCCCGCATCGCCCCACTCGGCGCGCAGGTAGTTCACCAGGTCCCATCGGTCGTTCTCGGACAGGGTAGCGCCAAAGGGCGGCATGCCTGTGCCGGTGGTCCCCACCGCAATGCGGTAGGCCAGCGCCCCGTCCGTCGCGGCCGGGACCAGCTCGGACAGGGGTCGCAGGCGCATCTGCCTCTCTGCGGCGGTCGGGCCGTCGCCCGTTCCCTCGGGGCCGTGGCAGGAGGAGCAGTTGGCCTGGTACAGCCGCCGGCCGCTGGCGAGCGATTCCGCCGTCGGCTCGACGGGGTTGGCCGTGGCCATCGCCGCGGCCGGCGGGGCGTTCGCGGCCGCCACGAGGTCGCGGGAAGCAACTGTGACGCCGGCCAGCACTGCCAGGAGGACGACGCCGATGCGCAGCACCCGCACCGGCACGCCCGCGCAGGCAGGCATCCGGAACAGGGCCGCCGCCAGCGCCAGCAGGCCGATGGCCGGGATCCACGCCGGCCATCCCGCCGGCAGGATGGTCCACAGCGCGGCCAGCGGCAGGGGCACCCCGATCCCGGTGTCCGGCGGCGGGACCTGCTGGGGTGGCAGCGGCACGTTGACCTCGAGTGGGAACGAGACCGTCTCGTCCAGCTCGCCCCGGCGACGCACGACGACCTCGAGCCGCCACTCGCCGACAACCGCGGTGTAGGCGCCAGACGCGCCCCACAGGCCGGGCGTGGCCGAGGGCTCCAGCTGCACGCGCTCGTCGGCGAGCTCGGCAGCGGCCGGTGGCTGGAACACCAGGAAGACGCGCTGGACATCGGTGCGGTACTCGCCCGTCCCGGGGTCGGTGACCGAGACCTGGTAGCGCTGCTCCCCCGGCGCGGGCAGGTTCACCGCGGCATGCACCGCGGAGTCACCGGCCGTTGCGTACAGGTGCGTGGCACCCATGCCCGAGCTGGTGACGACCGGCGCACGTCCGGCGGCGGGCTGGCCGGTCACCAGGCCGGCCGCGGCGACCACGGCCAGCGCGCCGGCGCCCAACTCCATGCCGACCAGGGGCAGGGCCAGCCGCAGTGCGTCCCTGCGCACCAGGAAGTAGTTGGCCGCCCCGATGCCGATTGCCGCGGCGAACAGCAGCACCTTGGCGAGCAGCAGGTTGCCGTACTCGCTCGCCACGAGGCCGCGGGCGGTGTCGCCCAGGACCAGGGGCGAGTTAGCGACGCCGGATATCACCACCACCGGCGCCGCGGCCATGGCCACGCGCGAGTGGCGGCGCAGCGCGGCTGCGCACGCGTCGCGAGCGCGGACGACGAGCAGCAGCAGGCCGACCAGGGTGCCGAGCCACGTGGCGACGCCGAGCAGGTGAAGCAGGTCGAGGGCGGCGAAGAGCATCCCGCCGCCGGCCGCCGCGTGGCCGGCCGCGCTGGTTCCCGCCAGCGCGACGACGGTGGCCGCCAGCGTGGCGACCAGCCATGCGGCATCGGCCTGCCGGCGGAGCCGGCCGGCCAGGCCCAGCAGCGTGGCGGCTCCCGCGCCCAGCAGCGCCAGGCGCATGGCGTTCGCGAACTGGGTCGAGCCGAACGGGCCCGCCGGGTCGAGTGGGAACCAGCCGGGCCGCGCCTGGCCGGCGTCCACCAGCGGCCGCGCGGCCAGCGCGAGGTACGCCACCATCCCGGCGGTGGCGACCAGGCCCGCCAGCGCGATCGCCGTCCAGGGCGCGGCGAGGTCGCGTCCCGCCGTGGCGAGGGCGGGCCGTCCTGAGACGAGCCAGAACAGGACGATGCCGGCCAGGGCCAGCGTCGCGGCCAGGCCGACCCATCGTGCCGCGGTGGACTCCGGCGTGGCGCTGAGCGAATCGGTCTCGCTCGACACGGCCGGCGCCGGCTGCGTCCCGGTTGGATCGACCAGGAAGGCGAAGATGCCGCTGGTGATGTGGCCGTCGACCGCGGAGGTGACCTGGTAGTCGACGGTGTAGACGCCCGGCTCCAGCGCCGGAAGCGTAGCCGTCGCGATCGTCCCGCTCTCGTCGAGGCGCGGCTGGCCCACGCCCCCGACCACGGAGCCCCGGGCGTCGAGCAGGCGCACGCGGGAAGTGCCCGGATCGATGGCCTCGGTGAAGGTGAGGATCAGCCGCTCCGGGCCCTCCGGCAACGTGGAGTTGGCGGCCGGATCGGAGGCGAGCAGCTCGGCATGGGCCCGCGCCGGGGCGGGCGCCCCGAGCCCGGTCCACAGGGCCAGGGCCACGGGGAGCAGGATGAGGCGGGCGAAACGTGGAGGGAGGATCGGCGGATCCCTCGGTCGGGTGCGAAAAAGTAGTCGCCGGGGCCGGCAGTTCGGAGTATACGGAGGCGGGCGCGGTCCCCAGAAACCGCGCCCGGGCCAGGCGTCAGCGAGCGGCCTTCATCACGTCGCTGTCCTCGGAGACCTCGATGTCATGCCGCGCGGCGGCCCGCAGCACCTTCTCCGCCGCCTGGCGCTTCTTCGCGGCGCTCTCGAACTCGGTCTGGCTGAAGCGGCTGATGGCGTTGCGCACGTGCGACTCGTCGTGGATCGGCAGGTGCTCGCCGCCGTCGGAGTCGACATACGCGAACTGGTCGCTGCGCAGGCTCTCGCGCTGCTTCGTGCTCATGTCAGGCATCGGTCCACCTTCGTCTTCGTTCGTATGCGACCGATGGGCTCGCAGACGGCGTGCCGGCTCAGTCCTCGGCGAAGAACGGGTCGTCGCCGTACAGCTCCAGCCACCGGCGGCGCATCTGGCGGATGGTGGCCACGACCGCCTCCGGCGGCGTGCCCGGCGGCAGCAGGCGCCCGATGGCGTCGCGCAGCGGCTCGGCGCCCTCGACGCCGAGCAGCGCCAGGTAGTCGTGCACCCGGCGCGCGGGCGTCTTTCCCTCCGCCCGCATGCGAACCAGCACGTCCGCCTCGTGCTCCAGGGCGCCGGCGTAGTCCTGGTCGGTGCGTCCCAGCTCGGCCATGAGCGCCGGAACGTGGTCGAGCCGGGGGTCGGAGTAGGCCCAGCGCACGAACGAGTCGAGCTTTCCGTCCTCCCGCTCGTGGTGCCGCGCGTGGAAGCCGCGCAGGTAGTCCTGGCGCTCGGCCTCCGTGCGGGTGAGCGCGATCTGGGCGATCTGCCGCATCTCGGGAGTCCATCGGCGGAGGGACTCGACGAACTGGCGTAGGGTGAGGCTGCCGGCCGGCTGGGGCCGGAACCGGTGCTCATGGGGGTGCTGCACGGGCCCGTATACTAGCCGCCGCATGCCCCGCCTGACCGCAGCGGGCCGGTT
>JAPSGM010000230.1 GCA_031177555.1 Chloroflexota bacterium | reverse complement strand
CGGGACGCCGCGGCTCCGCACGCCCACCAGCACCAGGCGATCGGTCCCGGCGTTGCGCTCCACGATCTCGTGCGCGATGCGGGTCAGCGCTCGGCGCAGGTCGTCGGCGTCCATGATCGCCCGCTCCGTCATGGCACGGAGTCTAGCCCGACGGAGCCGCACACCGGGTCACGGCGTGAGGGCGACGGCCTCCTGCCCGATGACGGCCGGCCCGGTCCACGACGCGCCCATTCCGGGCTGGCCCGGCTCATCTCCCGACAGCGGCACCGAGTACAACGTGGACGCCGGGACGGCCAGGTCGCCGGCGGACGGCTGGACCACCGTCACGAGGGCCCTTCCGCGCGCACCATCGAGCCGCACCGCTACGATCCGTTCCAGCTCTCCGAACTCGAGCGGCACTCGGGCCACCGCGTCGGGCCGGCCGTCCAGCACGTGCCGCACGTACACGTCCTTCGACGACGGGTACGAGCCGTCGTCGCTCTGCGGCGGCCCCGTCCACTCGCCCAGCCAGAACCCGACGAGCATCCCATCGGGGCTCCATCCGAAATGCCCCGATTCGAAGGCCGCCCCACCAACAGGCTCCAGGTCGGGGAAAAATGGCTCCCCCGACCACGACGGCTGGCCGTCGACCGGCTCGCCGGTGACGTAAGGCAGTCCGCCCTGCTCGAATCGCCAGCCGCCCTCCTGGTTGGCGGTCATGACCCCACGCCAGAAGAGGGCGTGCTCGCCGTTCGGAGAGATGAGCGGCAAGAACGCGTTTACACGCTCAGCTTCGACAGGCTGGCGGCTTGGTAGCAGGATCGGCTCGGAGTATGGCTGGACGCCGGCGTAGCTCACGAGCAGGGGATACTCGTGCTCGGGGGTGACGGCACGCAGGAAGTCCGCGGCGAATGCGTTGCCGGCATCGGTCACCCGGAAGGCCTCGCCGCTGCCGACGGCGTCGTAGACCCACGCGTCGGTCGCGCTTCCATCCCCCTCGACGCCGCCGCAGTCCACGCCGCCGCCCAGATCGATCGCGGCGAGGGTGTAGGCCAGGAAGCGCCCGTCGTCGGACCAGGCCAGGCGGTCGGTGAACTGGAACGGCACGGTGCATCCCAGCACCTCGGTGGCGCCGTCGGACAGGCGCGCCACGGCCACCTGGTTGGCGCCGGCCAGGCCGATTTCGGTGGCGTAGGCCAGGAACTCACCGGTGGGCGAGATGGCGGCGGCCACAGGCGGCCCCGATACGGTGCCGAGCTCGGTGACATCGCCGCTCTCGTCGTTCACGAACGACAGCTGCAGCTCGCTCTGTCGGTCGCCGTCCATGGACAGGTAGCCCAGCTCGCCGGGCGCCAGCCCAACGACGGGGCGCTCGCTTGCCGCGGCCGTGGGCACTGGCGTCGGCTGCAGCTCGCTCGGGACCGGCGAGGGTGTGTCGTGGGTCGCCGAAGGGCTTGGCGTGGCGTTCCCCACGCCGCCGCGCGGCACGTTGCTGAAGACCACGACGGCCAGCACCGCCGCGGCCACGGTCGCCACCGAGGCGAAGGCCGCGACCAGCGTCGAGGGCCGGCGCCACCACGGAACCACGCCTCGCCCCTCGATGCCGGCGCGCACTCGCGCGCCGAGGTCGCGTGGGGGCTGCACCTCGCGCAGCCCGGCGATCAGGTGGCGTTCCTCGGCGAACGCCTCGAGCGTCGCTCGGCAGCGAGCGCAGCCGGCCAGGTGCGCGTCGAGCGCCGATCGCTCCGCGCCGGTGAGATCGCCCGTCAGCGACGCGCTGAGCAGCTCCTCCGGATGCTCGTCCCGCCCGAATCCACGGCCAGTCATCGAACCAAGCCCTCCGCGGCGAGGTGTCGCCGCATCTCACCGCGCGCCCGGCACAGGAGCGTGCGGACCGCGCCGTACGAGAGGCCCATTACCTCGCCGATCTGCTGCGCGCTCATGTCCTCCACGTCCGAGAGGATCAGGCACTGCCGATGGTTCGGCCGCAGCCGCATCAGGGCCCGCTGGATGCGGTCGTCCAGCGTGGCGTTCATGACCATCGCCTCGGGTCCGGGGCCGGCGTCCGGCCGGTCGTGGCGCTGTGCGTCCTCCGGCTGCATCGGGCGCACCCAGCGCCTGCGCCGCATCTCGTCGATGGCGGTGTTGGTGGCGACGCGGTAGAGCCAGGAGCGCGTCGAGGTCTCATCGGTCAGGGTGTCGAGCTTGCGGTAGGCCTTGATGAAGGTGTCCTGGGTGATGTCGGCGGCCCGGTCGGCGTCGCCGACCATGCGCAGCGCGTAGTTGAAGATCGCCGGGGAGAACTCCTCGAAGAGCCGGTCGAAGGCGGCCCGATCCCGAGCGTCGGTCATGGGAGACGCGACACCAAGCAGTTCCGGGCCGATATCGAGCGACTCCACGCGCCCCTCCATTGGGACCTTCCTCCCGTTCGCCATTCCTGACGCATGGGCCCGCGCGCCTGTTACTCGGACCGATGGAGGTGCTTGCGCAGCACCTGCGCGGCGTACTCGGGGGCGGCCGGGTTGACGGCCAGAGCGGTGGCACGCTCCAGCCCGGCGATCACGCGCAGGCGGGGGTGCACCTCCCAGTGCCAATGGAAGGTCTGGTCCAGCCGCTCACCGGCGGGCGCGGTGTGCAGGAACAGGTTGTACGGCGGGTCGCCCAGTGCCTCAAGGGCGTGCAGGGTGCGCTGCAGCGTGGCCGCCGTGGCGGCCAGGTCGTCGTCGTCCAGCTGCGTGAAGTCGGAGGCGTGCGCCCGCGGCACGACCATGAGCTCGAACGGCGAGCGGCTGGCGGCCGGCGCGAAGACCACGAAGCGCTCCTCTGCCAGCACCAGACGCTCGCCGGCCTCCTCCTCGGTGCGCGCCAGGCCGCACCACACGCAGCTGCGGGTGCGGATCTGGTGGCGGGCGCCGCCGCCGATCTCCTCGGCCAGCCAGTGCGGCACCAGCGGGATGGCGTATACCTCCAGGTTCAGGTGCGAGGTGCGCGAGCCGGCCTGCCGCCCATAGCTCTGCACCACCTGGACCGAGAGGCGATCGTCCGGCGGCTTCGCGTCGGCGCCCAGCTGGGTCATCGCCTCACGCAGGGAGCGCAGCAGATTCAGCGCCAGCCGGGGCGCGGCGTCGGCCAGCCGCTCGTGGTGGCCGCGCGGCGCGACCAGGATCTCCCACGAGCCGCTTGACGAGGCGACCTCCGACATGGAGAGCTGCGCCGCGCTGTCCTTGGTCGAGTCGATCCGGTGGAACGCGTCGGGCCTGAGCGCCACGCGCCGGACGGTGACCGCCTCGGGCGCGTCGGCATCGGGCGTGGGATCCTCGTCGCAGTGGCGACAGTGCGTCCCCTCGACCGGCGCCGCTTCCACCGCGAACGAGGCGTGCTCGAAGGTGCGGTCCGTGACGACGGCGGACCACCAGCCGGTGACGGGGTCGCGCCGCAGCTCGAACACGGGGCGCATCGTAGCGCCCGCCGGCTACGCCCCGCCGAATGCCTCGCCGAGCCGCTCGGCGACGGCGAACGGATCGCTGCCGACCACCGACGCGGCGTAGAGCTCCATGGCGCCGATGTCCGAGGCCGTGCCGCCCGGGTCGCCGCGATCCACGAGGTGGACCACCGGCCCGAGCCGCCCCCAGCCGCCGGACTCGGCGTCGCCCACGTCCGCAAGCGGCGGACGGTGCAGCGCCA
>JAPSGM010000063.1 GCA_031177555.1 Chloroflexota bacterium | reverse complement strand
GGAGGAGTGCGGCCAGATGTTGTCGTAGGGAGGCGTGCTGCCGAAGTACTCGCAGTTCAGCTGGATCTGCGACGGACCGTTTCCGCCGCAACCGACGAAGACGAGCATGAAGAAGTCGACCACGCCGTCCTTGTCCGAGTCGAACTGGTTGTAGTCGATCTCCGGATCGGCGATCTGCGCGGCGTCGAAGACCGACTTGCCCAACGGGCCGCAGGCCGAGTCGATCGAAAGCGTCGTCGCGGTGAAGACCGGCCAGTCGCCACCGTAGTACTCGGTGGTGCCGGGCAGCTGGTACCAGCCGTCGCGGATGCGGGTGTCGAACAGCGGCGAGCCGATGCTGTCCGGCGCCTCGGCCATCGTCGCGCCCCGGCACGTCACGCCGCCGAACGGGTCGGTGCGGTCCGGGGTCGTGAAGTCGAAGCCCTCCTCGTAGCTCGAGAAGTCGGCAGCCGCCACGCCGGCCGATGGGATCGTCCCGTTGGGGAAGAGCTGGTCGTAGCTCATCTCCTGGTAGAGGTTGAAGGTAGAGCCGGCGAACTCCGCGTCGTTGACCACGGTGTCCAGCTTCTCGGCGTCGTTGTCCCAGGTGGAGTTGCTCTGTCGCTGCAGGTCGACGTACTCGACCGGCACGATGGGGAACGGCTTGTCGCCGTAGCGCGCCGTCTCGAAGTTGCCCGCCGGCGGGATCACCTTGGGCCCGTGGGTCGACGCCTCGATCTCGGCCGGCTGGCCGTCGTACGAGAGGCTCGCGGCAGCGGACAGGTCCTTCCACACCACCTCCGGGTCCTGCCCGAGGGTGGCGGCCCGCGCCGTCACGACCAGGGTGCGCGTCATGGGGCCGGCCTCGGTCGCGGCGGGCACGGTGCCCACGTCCCAGGTGATGCTGTCGGGACCGACGGTCGCGGTGCCCGACTCGGTCAGGGGCGTCGCGCTCACGAACGACGAGGAGGGCGGTGCGGTGATGGTGACGGTGACGTTCGAGGCGTCCTCCTGGGTCGCGTTCGTCACGAACACGCGGAACGGATAGGTGTCGCCGGGCTTCACCCAGCCGACTGAGCTGACGTAGCTGGCCCGCAGGGTGAGGCGGTCCGGCGCGTCCAGAAGGGTGACGGCCAGGGTGCCTGCCTCGGCAGCAGCCCACTGTCGCGAGCCGTCTGAGTAGGTGGCGTCCGTGACCGCCAGGCCGACGGTCACCTCGAACTCGCGGGTCGGGTCGCCGCTGAGGTCGGCCGTCAGCGATCCCGGGATCGTGATCGTCGCGTCGCCGTTCGCGTCGGCGGTGAACGGCCCATCGGGCACGTCACGCCGCTCGCCGCCGGGCACGATGAGCTGGAGGTCGAAGGTCGCCGGCGCGCCCGTTCGGGAAGCTCCGGCCAGGTTGGTGTCGTTGTCCATCGTCCCGATGTTCACCGACACGTCCAGATCGCGGCCAGAAGCGTGCGGCGCGCCCGATGCGGCCACGCTCAATTCGGCGCCCAGCGCCTGGTGCCCGAAGGAGGTCCGGCCGGCTTCGGCCCCGTCCACCGACACCACCGCGGTGATGAGGCCGGCCGGCCAGTTCGCGGCCGGATCGATGGAGAACTGCCACTCACCGTCCGCCTCATCGAAGAGCGCGTCCTGCGTTGCAAAGCCCTCACCGCCTGGACCGAGGAACTCGACCGTCACGTCGGCGTCGGGGCCGGCGCCGTTGACGCCGAACACGGCGAAACCGCAGTCATCGGCGGTGAAGAAGGGGCCGTCGGTCACGTTGAGCCCAAAGCCCGTGCACACTGGCGCGGTGGGGAACTTGAAGTACAGGAACCCGGAGGCCGACGCGGCCGCGGGATCCGGTTCGGCGCGAACCGGCGCCGGCCGCATGGGCAGCAGCGCCAGGGCGAGCGCGAGAGCGGTGATCAGGACGAGCGCGCGGAGCGCGGTCGACTGACGGTCCAGGGCGATGACGGACACGCGGGTTCTCCTCCAGCAGTTCCACCCGAAAACGGGCGACCGCAGACGGGCGGTTGCGGCCGCCTCCCCTCGGGCCCGTCAACCCTGCACGCCGCGTACCACCCCGCCAGTGATGTTTGGTGCTGAGGCGGGAGGCATCCTCGCGGTGGCATCGGTCATGCGGTACCCTGATCGGCGTGAACGACCAAGCGCTAACCGATGCCTTCTACGCCCACGTCATGGGCGGCGGCAAGGTGGAGGCGGACGATTGGATGCCGGACGACTACCGCGCCGCCCTGCTGAAGTTCGTCGAGATGCATGCGAACTCGGAGCTCATGGGCGTCCTCCCCGAGCGCGAGTGGATCCTGCGCGCGCCGACCCTGCGACGCAAGCTGGCGCTGACCTCCAAGGTCCAGGACGAGGTGGGGCACGCGCAGCTGCTCTACCGCGTCGCCGAGGACCTGGGCAAGCCGCGCGAGCAGATGCTGGCCGACCTGCTGGCTGGCAAGACCAAGTTCCACAACGTGTTCCACTACCCCACGCGCTCGTGGGGCGACGTCGGCATCATCGCCTGGCTGGTCGACGCAGCGGCCATCGTCTCGCAGCAGGCGCTGCGCGACTCCTCCTACGCGCCGTACGCGCGGACCATGAAGAAGATCTGCTGGGAGGAGTCCGTGCACATCATGCACGGGCGCGACGTGGTCCTCACCCTCATGAACGGGACCGATGCCCAGCGTGCCATGGTCCAGGAGGCCCTGGACCGATGGTGGGGCCCGCTCATGCAGATGCATGGGCCGAAGACCGATCCGGCCACGGACCGCGACCTGATCTGGAAGATCAAGTCCAAGCACAACGAGCAGCTGCGCCAGGAGTTCCTGTCCATCTACGTGCCGCGGATCCTGGAGCTGGGCCTGACCATCCCGGATCCCGCGCTCCGCTACGACCAGGCAGAGGGACGCTGGCAGTACACCGAGCCGGACTGGGACGAGCTGCGCTCGGTCGTCACCGGCCACGGGCCGATGTCGCAGCAGCGCCTCGAGTTCCGCCGGACGTCGCGCGACGACACCCAGTGGGTGCGCGACGCGATCATCGGTCCGG
This sequence comes from Chloroflexota bacterium, assembly GCA_031177555.1. Lineage (GTDB taxonomy): Bacteria > Chloroflexota > Limnocylindria > QHBO01 > QHBO01 > JAPSGM01. The sequence continues at coordinate 5,712 of JAPSGM010000063.1, read as the reverse complement.
CGACGGTGGCCGCCGCCTAGCGTCGGCGTCTCCGGCGCCATTCGCAGCGCTGGATCGGACAGCGCGGCCGGGCCGTCGTCGAGCGGCAGCAGGACGTCTCGCGCGGTACGCTTGCCTCGTGAGCGAGCCGCAGGACCGCGTCTGGGAGGTATTTCGCCAGGAGGCGGAGGGCGATCCCATGGTACACGGCGGCAGCGTCCGCGCCCCCGACGAGGAGCTGGCCCTTCACTACGCCCGCGAGTTCTACGGCCGGCGCCAGGAGAGCCATCGGCTGTGGGTGGTGGCGCGCGACTCTATCGTGGAATTGGACGATCCGGACCTGCTGGACCCGCCGTTCGATCGGTCCCACAAGCGGCCGGGCGGCTACATCATCAAGCACAAGCTGGAGGCGGCCAAGGCGCGCGCCGCCACCACCGGAGCGCCGGAGGTGGAGGAGTGAGCGTCCCGGGCATGCCCCTGACCGGGCAGGCGCCCCGCTGATGGACCTCTCGACCCCCGTCCGGGATGCGCTGGCCGAGCTGCTGCTCACGCTGGCCGACGACGAGTTCGTGCTGGGCTACTGGGACTCCGAGTGGACCGGCATCGCACCGATGCTGGAGGAGGACGTGGCCATGAGCTCGGTCAGCCAGGACGAGATCGGACATGCCCGGGCCTGGTACGAGCTGGTGGCCTCCCTGACCGATGACGACGCCGATCGCCTGGCCTACGGCCGCGCGCCGGAGGAATACCGCCACGCGGCTCTCATGAACCACGCGCGCACCGACTGGGCCTTCACCGTCGCCCGCCGCTTCCTGTACGAGCACGCTGATGCCGCACGGCTCGAGTCGCTGGCCCGCTCGTCGTACTCGCCGCTGGCCGAGCTGGCAGTGAAGATGCGGCGCGAGGAGACGTACCACCTCATGCACTTCGAAATCTGGCTGCGACGGCTGGCCGAGGCCGGCGGAGAGGCGCGCGAGCGGCTGGCCGCGGCGCTTGAGCGCCTGGGCCCGGACGCCGCCACGGTGTTCTCGCCGCTCGCCGGCGAGGCGGCGCTCGTGGAGGCCGGGATCCTTCCGGACCCGCTGGATGCGCTGCGGTCTCGCTGGCTGGAGCGCGTGGGTCCGGTCTGCGAGGCACTGGGGCTGCCGGCACCCGATGGCGCCGCCGCCCTGCCGCCCGACGGTCGCACGCGGCGCACCGACGAGTTCGCCTGGCTGCATGGCGAGCTGACCATGGTGGCGCGCTCCGAGGAGGCGGCCACGTGGTAGTGACGCGCCAGACCCGGGACGCGCGCGACGTGGTGATCTGGTCGGCGCTCGACGAGATCGCCGACCCGGAGATCCCGGCCGTGAGCGTGGTGGAGCTGGGCGTCATCGGCGGCTTCGCCTTCGCCCCGCGGCCGGAGGGCGGGGAGCGGCTCACGGTGGAGCTGCTGCCCACCTTCGTCGGCTGCCCGGCCATCGACGTCATGCAGCAGCAGATCGGGGAGCGGCTGCAGGCGCTCGAGCTCGTCGACGAGGTGCGGGTCGAGGTCAGCTTCGCGCAGCCCTGGACGTCAGAGCGCATCACGCCAGAGGGCCGCGAGAAGCTGCGTCGCAGCGGCTTCGCGCCGCCGGTCGTCACCGGCCCCACCTTCGACGGCGAGGAGCTGCAGGTCATGCTGGCCACGGCGGAGTGCCCGTACTGCGGCTCGCGCAACACGACCCTGGAGAACGCCTTCGGGCCGACCCTGTGCCGCGCCATCTACCATTGCGCCGACTGCCGCCAGCCCTTCGAGCAGTTCAAGTCGATCTGAACGCGCTACCCTTCGCCGCATGGCAATCGACTCCGACGAGGTCCGCTCAGCGGCTGACGAGCTGCTGGACGCCAGTGCCCACGATCCGCTGGACACCATGCGGCATTCGGCAGCGCACGTCATGGCGGCGGCCGTACTGGAGCTCTTCCCGGAGGCCAAGCTGGGCATCGGTCCGGCCATCCGCGACGGCTTCTACTACGACTTCGACCTGCCGCGCGCGCTGACGCCAACCGACCTGGAGGCGCTGGAGGAGCGGATGAGTGCCCAGGTCGCGGCGGACCTGGTATTCGAGCGCTCGGAGCTGGATCGCGACGGCTCGCTGGACATGCTCCGGGGGCAGGGCCAGGACTACAAGGTCGAGATCATCCGCGACCTGCCGCCGGAGCAGTCGGAGCGGGTCAGCTTCTACCGGCACGGTGAGTTCATCGACCTGTGCCGCGGACCCCACGTGGCCTCGACCGGTCGCCTGGGGCCGTTCAAGCTGCTGAGCTCGGCTGGCGCCTACTGGCGCGGCGATGAGAAGCGTCCGATGCTGCAGCGTATCTACGGCACGGTCTGGGAGTCGCAGGAGGACCTGGACCGGTACCTGTGGCGGCTGGAGGAGGCGCGTAAGCGGGATCATCGGCGCCTGGGGCGGGACCTGGACCTCTTCACCTTCCACCCCGAATCGCCGGCGGCGCCCTTCTGGCACCCGCGCGGCATGGCGCTCTTCCGCGCGCTGGAGGATTGGTCGCTCCAGGTCCGGCGCGAGGGGGGCTTCCACGAGGTGCGCACGCCCAGCCTGGTGCGCAAGGAGCTCTGGGAGCAGTCCGGCCACTGGGAGCTGTACCAGGACAACATGTTCGTGCTGGACGACTACGGGCACCCATCGGGCGCCAAGCCGATGAACTGCCCGCAGGAGATCCTGATCTACAAGACCCGGCTACGGTCGTACCGCGAGCTGCCGCTGCGCTTCGCCGACTACTCGGTGCTGATGCGCAAGGAGGTGACCGGCGCGCTGTCGGGCATGTTCCGGGTGCGCCAGCTGGTACAGGACGACTCGCACGTCTTTTGCCGCGAGGACCAGATCGCCGAGGAAGTGAACCTCGCGCTGCGCCTGGTGCAGCGCCAGTACGCGCCCTTCGGCTTCGAGCCGCGCTTCAAGCTCGCCACACGCCCCGAAAAGCGGCTGGGCTCCGACGAGTTCTGGCACATGGCCGAGGGCAAGCTGCGCGAGGCCCTCGAGGCCAACGGCCTGCCCTACGAGGTGGATTCCGGCGGAGCGGCGTTCTACGCGCCGAAGATCGATGTCTTCATCGACGATGCGCTGGGCCGAGAGTGGCAGCTGGCCACCGTCCAGCTCGATTACCAGCTGCCACAGCGCTTCGACCTGGAGTACCGTGCCGCGGACGGGGGATTCGAGCGGCCGGTGATCATCCACTACGCCATCTACGGCTCGTTTGAGCGGTTCACCGGCATTATCACCGAGCACTACGCCGGCGCCTTCCCCTTCTGGCTGGCACCGCTGCAGGTCATGGTCGTGCCGATCGCCGACCGGCACATCGAGTACGCGGGCCGCGTGCGCGACGCGCTGGCGGCCGCCGGGCTGCGCGCGGAAGTCGACGACCGCTCGGAGCGGATGCAGGCCAAGCTGCGCGACGCACAGGAGCAGAAGCTGCCGGTCATGGTGGTGGTGGGCGACCGTGACCAGGCGGCTGGCGCCGTGTCGCCGCGCCTGCGCACCGGCGAGTCGCGCCAGGGCGTACCGCTCGACGAGTTCGTGGACGGGCTGCGCGGCCGCGCGGAGGTGCGCGAGCTGTGGCCCTACGCCGACGAGGCGGGTGACGGGGCCGACGAGGCGGCGACCGCCGCGTCCTGACCGTGAGGAAGATGCGCGGCGTCGGGCAGCTGGCCCTGCGCTCGATGGACCCGCAGCGCGCCGCCGAGTTCTACGAGTCCGCCTTCGGCTTCCGCCGTCGCGCCGGGGACGAGACCGGCGTCGACCTCGAGCTGGCTGGCTTCGAGCTCAGCTTCCGGCGCGGCGACCAAGCGACCCGCGACGGCCTGCAGATCGGCTTCCGGGTCGACACCGCGTCGGAAGTCGACGCCTGGGCGCAGGAGCTGGCCCAACGCGGGTTTGCGGTCCTGGCGCCTCCCTCGGGGGACCGATGGGAGGGCATGCGCTCGTTCCGCATCGCCGACCCCGAGGGTCGCCAGGTGGCCGTCTTCTACGTCTTTCCAGCCTGACGCGTCGCCCAACTGACGGTGGGGTACCAAGCCAGCGCGGTACGAATGATGGACGGCGGTCAAGGGTTCGAGCGGCGACCATGCACGCGTGCCACCCGAGGTCAACGTGTCCGCCGCGCTTCGCGCGCTCTCCTTGCCTGCCGGCCGTGTCTGGCTGTTCACCGCGACGCTAGCCACGCTGGCGGCCGTCCTCTACGGCCTGGTGGTCGCCGACCTTCCCTCCCTGAACGTTCCGTTCGGTATCCCGTGGTGGGTCCTGGCCGCCGCGTTCGCCCTGGTCGATGCCAAAGTCATCGAGGTCCACTTCCGTCGCGAGTCGCATGCTTTCTCGTTGAGCGAGGTTCCGGCCGTCACGGGCCTCTTCTTCCTCTCACCGAATGAGTACCTGGCTGCGCTGACCGTCGGTGCCAGCGCAGCGCTGCTGCTCAGTGAGCGCCAGGCGCCCGTGAAGCTGGCCTTCAACCTGGCCAACTACCTTCTGCTGGCGGTGATGATGATCACCGTCTTCCGATTCTTCGAGGCCAGCTCTGGAGCGCCGGGCATGGTCGACTACCTGGCCGCCTTTGCCGCGACGCTGGTGACCACCGTCGCGGGCGCCCTGAGCATCGCCACCGTGATCACGCTGTCCGGGGGCGCGCCCCAGTACAAGAAGCTGCCCGACATGCTGCAGTTCGGCGCACTGGTGGCGGTGGCCAACACGAGCATCGGCCTGCTGCTGGTGACCGTGCTCTGGTTCAGCCCCCACGCCGTTTGGCTGCTGGGCATCCCGGTGGTGACCCTGTTCCTCGCGTACCGGGCATGGGTCTCGGAGCGGGAGAAGCACGAGCGGCTGGAGCTGGTCTACCAGTCGAGCCGGATCCTGCAACACTCGCCCGAGCTCGACGTCGCCCTGCTCGCGCTGCTCGACCACACGCGAACGATGTTCCGCGCCGAGGTCGCCGAGATCGCCCTCGAGTCGGGGACAGAGCAGGACCATGGGTCTCTGCGCACGACCTCGGTCCACGACGGCCAGCCGGAGGCGCTGCTCTCGGTCGGACCGATGGAGGTTAGCCGGGCGCTCGCCGACCTGATCGCGGAGCGGCGCACCGGGTTCGTCATGCTGCCGCGCACGCCGGGCGGCCGGGAGATCGCGCTGCGTCAGGCGATGGTCGCGCCGCTCGCCGGTGAGAGCGGCGTCATCGGCCTCTTCACGGTCGGCAACCGGCTGACCGAGGGCACCGAGTTCACGGTCGACGACCTCCGGCTGCTGGAGACGCTGGCGAACCAGGCCGCCGTGGCGCTCGAGAACGGACAGCTGGAGCAATCGCTGGCCGAGCTGTCGCGGCTCAAGGAGGAGTTGCGCTACCAGGCCTACCACGACCCGCTGACCGACATGCCGAACCGCGTCGCCTTCATCGAGCACGCCACGACGCACCTTGCCCAGGAGCGCACCGACGGCCTCCGGCCGGTGATCCTGCTGCTCGACCTGGACGACTTCAAGAACGTCAACGACACGTTGGGGCACGCCGCCGGGGACAAGCTCCTGGTCATGGTCGCCGAGCGCATCCGCGGCTGCGTGCGCGACGGCGACATGGCGGCGCGGCTTGGTGGCGACGAGTTCGCAATCCTGGTCCATGACGAGGCGACGCTGGCCGATGCGCTGGCGATCGCCGGTCGCCTGGTAAGCGCGCTGCATCCGGCATTCCCGGTCGAGGGCCAGGACGTGGTGGTGG
>JAPSGM010000062.1 GCA_031177555.1 Chloroflexota bacterium | reverse complement strand
GCGAGCTGGGTTCAGAACGTCGTGAGACAGTTCGGTCTCTATCCGCCGTGGGCGCAGGGAACTTGAGAGGAGCTGCTCCTAGTACGAGAGGACCGGAGTGGACGAACCAATGTTGTACCAGTTGTCACGCCAGTGGCATTGCTGGGTAGGTATGTTCGGTAGGGATAAGCACTGAAAGCATCTAAGTGCGAAGCTCGCCTCAAGATGAGGTTCCCCACCGGGTTAACCGGGTAAGACCGCAGCGAGACCAGCTGTTTGATAGGCCGCACGTGTAAGCGCAGCAATGCGTTCAGCCAAGCGGTACTAATGGTCGAGGGCTTGACCTAATTCACGCGTCTAGCACGTCGCTGGACGCGCTCGGGCGCCGGCGCGCAGCCGGCGAATCCAGAGACGATCGACGCTTCCAGTCGCACGGTTCGCTCGCCCCCATCAGCGGGTCGCAGCCAACTGAAGATCATCCCGGTGACGCCAGCGGAGAGGTTCCACCCGTTCCCATCCCGAACACGGAAGTTAAGCTCTCCAGCGCCGAAGATACTTGGGGGGCAACCTCCTGGGAAAATAGGTCGTCGCCGGGATTTTCACGTTCCGGGGCTCGCTCACGCGAGTGGCCCGCCCGGGCCACGGCGCAGGCCGCATGCCCGAAATACGCGTCGCCCGACGAGCGGACGGGCGTATCCTGCGGGCCGTGGAACGCATCTGCCCGTTCCTGGCGCTTCAATCGGACGGCCACACCGTGGTGGCCGGGTATGACGCGGAGCACCGCTGCGGCGCGCTCCACCCGCACGAGCCGCTCGACCGTGCGCAGCAGCTCGGCACCTGCCTTGAGGCCGCTCATACCGGCTGCCCGCGATACCTGGCCGCCATGCAGGCTCGTGCCGAGCGGATGCCATGGGCGCCGCCGTCCCCCGATGCCGAGCTCCTCAGCACGCGGCTGGTGCTGGCGCCCGACGCTGCCCGTCACGCGTTCAAGTCAGCCGGTGCGCGAGCCCGGACGCGCCGATGGGGGGTCGGGGCCGCCCTGGCCGTGGTCGGGGTCGTGGCGGTCGCCGGCGGTGTGCTGGGAGCTCTCGGCTCGCTGGGTAGCGGGAGCCCGACACCCGACTTCGGTGCCGCCACCAGGACAGCCTCGGCCCAGCCCTCCCCGATGACCGCCGCGCCGGCGATCGGCGGCAGGCCGCTCCCGTCGGCGCCGGTCGCGACCGCCGAGGGCACTCCGCGGCCCATCGGCACGTCCTCGGCGACGCCGCCCAGCAGGGCCCCCACCGAGCCCTCCAAGGCGGCGCCGCGGACCTACGTGGTGCGGGAGGGCGACACGCTGAGCGACATCGCCAACGCGTTCGGCACCCGCGTCACGGCGCTTCAGGCCGCCAACGACCTTGCGGATTCGGACGTCATCGTCATCGGGCAGGAGCTGGTCATCCCCTAGAACGGTGGCTGGCAGGTGCGGCAGAAGGTCGTCGCCTCCGAGCCGCCGATCTGCCGCAGTTCGCGACCACAGCGCGGGCACGGCTGGCCGCCACGCAGGTGCACCTGCAGGAACTCGCGGTGCTGCTCGTGGATGTCGGGCGGGACGAGGGTGCGCAGGCGCTCCGTCGCCTCGGCCAGCACCTCGCGCATGGCGGCGTAGAGGCGGTCCACCTCTTCGTCGCGCAGCGAGCTGCGTTTGCGCAGCGGTGCCAGGCGCGCGCGCCACAGGATCTCGTCCGAGTAGGCGTTGCCGATGCCGGCCACGAACCGCGGGTTGCGCAGGAGCGACTTCAGCTCACCGGGGTGGTGGCGGATGCGTCGGCGGAAGGCGTCGAGGGTCAGGGTGGGGTCATCGGCATCGGGCCCCATCTCGGACCAGCCCGGGATGCCGTCCAGGGCGTCGGGGCGCACGAGGTACAGCTTGCCGAGCATCTCGCGGTCGACATAGCGCAGCTCCCGCCCGTGGTCGAGCTTGAGCCGCAGGCCCGTGCGTGCGCGGACGCGCGCCTTACCGTCGTCGAGGAGCCAGAATCGGCCGGCGAGCATGGAATTGGCGGCGAGGATGCGCTGCGCTGCGCCGTCGCGTTCGAACGGTAGCAGGAGGAACTTGCCGCGGCGTGTGGCGGCACCCAGGATGCAGCCCTTCAGCCCGGCGAGCTCCTCGGGCGTGGCGCGGACCAGGATGGGCGTCGGAGCGGACGCCTCGAGCAGGCGGGCCCCCGTGATGCGCCGGGCCAGCTCCTCGGCGACGACGGTCAGATCGGGAAGCTCAGGCACTCGAGGACCCCATCGGCCGTATGGTATGCTTCATCGGCTCTGTGGCGACAACCGCATACCTGCGCGGACACGCACTCGTTCCCTTTCGGCCTCGTAGCGGAGGAGCCCCACGTCGTCAGATCGACAAAGTCGGCAGCTTCCACACACGACCTGAGCCTGAACGAGCGCCCTCCGCGAGCGGAGGGCGCAGTTGTTGCCATGGGGACATTGCCCACCAAGGAGCCACCCACACGTTGACAGACGAGACAAAGCAGCCCGAGACCGCGCAGCCGCGGGACCCCCAGGAGGCCGACGCCACCCAGGCCGACGCCACCCAGGCCGATGCCGCCGCAGAGCCCGAGCAGCCGGCCACCGCGACCGATGCCGATGCGCTGACCGAGTCCTCGAACGCCGTCACCGCAGAGCCCGAGCAGCCGGCGACCGCCGCCGCCGAGCCCGAGCAGCCGGCCACCGCGACCGATGCCGATGCGCCGACCGAGTCCCCGGAGGCCCTCACCTCCGAGACACCGGCCGAGCCCACAGTCGACGTGGACGCTCCCGCCGAGACGGGGGGCTCGCCCACCGAAGGCGCGACGCCCGCCGACGAGCCGCCGCAGCCCGCCCAGGCTGCCGCCGAGGCTCCGGCCGAGGAGCCCGCCGCCGCGGAGAGCGGCGATGGCACGATGACCATGGCCGACCTGCTCGACGCGCCCGGCCACGAGGTGAAGAGCCTCAAGCACGGCGACGTGGTCGAGGGCACGGTCGTGCGCATCGATCCGGACGAGATCCTCATCGACTTCGGCGGCAAGAGCGAGGGCGTGGTTTCGAATCGTGAGCTCATGAGCCGCCGCGCGCCGCGCGACGGCGAAGAGGCGCGGCCGGAGTTGTCGATCGGCGACGAGGTGCTGGTCTACGTCCTCCAGCCGGAGTCGCCGGAGGGCCACGCGGTCCTGTCGCTGCGACGCGCCGGCCTGGAGCGCAAGTGGCGCGCCATGCAGGAGCGCTTCGAGGCCGGGGAGATCGTCGAGGCCAAGGTCATCGACCACAACAAGGGCGGCCTCATCGTCGACCTGGGCGTCCGTGGCTTCGTTCCCATCAGCCAGATCGTCGACTTCCCGCGCCGGCCGCGCGACGAGCAGCCGCGCGACGCCGCCCAGGAGATCGCCGAGAAGCTGCAGCCGTTCGTCGGCCGCACGCTTCGGCTCAAAATCCTGGAGGTCAATCGCAAGGCCAACCGGCTGATCCTGTCCGAGAAGGTGGCGCTGTACGAGGAGCGCCGCGAGAAGCGCGACGAGCTGTTCAGCAGCCTCCAGGTCGGGCAGCGGGTGACGGGCGTCGTCCGCAGCATCGCGCCGTTCGGCGTGTTCATCGACCTCGGCGGCATCGACGGGCTCGTGCACAAGAGCGAGCTGTCTTGGAACAAGGTGAACAACCCGGAGACCGCCTACGCCATCGGCGAGGAGGTGGAGGCCGAGGTCATCGATATCAACCACGAGCGCGGGCGAATCAGCCTCTCCATCCGGCGCCTGCAGCCCGACCCCTGGCAGGAGTCGGTCGCCAAGTACAAGATCGGCGACCTCATCGAGGGGACCGTCACCAAGCTCGTGAACTTCGGCGCGTTCGTGCGGGTCGAGGAGGGCCTCGAGGGCCTGATCCACATCAGCGAGCTCTCCAACCAGCGCGTCGCGCATCCCGGCGACGTCGTCAAGGAGGACGAGGTCCTCAGGCTGAAGATCATCAGCCTCGACTCCGAGCGCCACCGCCTGGGCCTCTCGCTCAAGCAGGCCGAGGATCGCCAGGCGGCGGAGGTGGCTCCCGCCCAGCCGCGTTACGAGGACCGGCCGCGGCGCGAGCGACGCGACCGCCGCGACCGCGATTACCGGCCGGAGGACGCAGTCCGCGAACCGGACGAGGGGATCGAGGGCGCGATGGCCGCAGCCTTCGCCGAGTCGGGCCTGCTCGATCAGTTCCGGACCAAGCAGCGGCGGTCGAAGGCGCCCGCCGAGCCTGCGGCCGAGGCCGATGTCCCCGCCGAGCCGGCGACTGCCGAGAAATCGGCCACCGAGGAGCCCGTGGCCGAGGTCGAGGAGCCGGCCGCCACCGAGGAGCCTGCCGGCGAGTCCACCCCGGAGGCATCGGCCGAGGAGCCGGCCGCCATCGAGGTGGAGACGGAGGAGGCGGAGACCTCGGAAAAGTCCAAGGCTTAGGCCGATGGGCCGCCAGGGGCGGCCGTAGCCCCGTCCGCGCGCCTGAAGCGGTCCCGAACCACCGGGTCCGCTTCCGTGCATCTTTCGTGAACGCGGCACCGTCTGATAGCGGTAGAACGTAGTACCTATTGAAGGCGCCGTCCCGGGGTGGTGCCGTACACTCAGAAGCAGAGCGGAGGTCACCAGCCTCGGCCTGGACCCAGCGGGAATTGACATGGACCGATTCGACAAGTTCACAGACCGGGCGCGAAAGGTCCTCACCCTTGCCCAGGACGAGGCCCAGCGCTTCAACCACAACTACATCGGTACCGAGCACCTGCTCCTCGGCCTGGTCCGCGAGGGCGAAGGCGTGGCCGCGCGCGTGCTCGAGAACATGAACGTCGAGCTGTCCAAGGTTCGCACCGCGGTGGAGTTCATCATCGGGCGGGGTGACCGGCCGGTGGTGGGCGAGGTCGGCCTTACCCCGCGCGCCAAGCGCGTCATCGAGCTCGCCATCGACGAGGCGCGCCGGCTGGGCCACAACTACATCGGCACCGAGCACCTGCTGCTGGGCCTGGTCCGCGAGGGCGAGGGGATCGCCGCCGGCGTGCTGGAGAGCCTGGGCGTCAACCTGGACAAGGTCCGCCATCAGGTCATCCACGTCCTGAGCCAGTCGAGCAGCGTCGCGCCGGCGCAGGAGTCGAAGCGCCCATCCAAGACGCCGACCCTCGACCAGCTGGGCATCAACCTGACCGACGCCGCCCGCGCCGGGAAACTGGACCCGGTCATCGGCCGCGAGAAGGAGATCGAGCGGGTCATCCAGATCCTGAGCCGCCGGACCAAGAACAACCCCGCCCTGATCGGCGAGCCGGGCGTGGGCAAGACCGCCATCGCCGAGGGGCTGGCGCATCGCATCGTGAGCGGCGACGTCCCGGAGACGCTCATCGACAAGCGGGTGCTGACCCTCGACATCGGGTCGCTGGTGGCGGGCACGAAGTACCGCGGCGAGTTCGAGGAGCGCCTCAAGAAGATCATCGAGGAACTGCGCAGCTCGTCCGACAGCGTGCTGTTCATCGACGAGCTGCACACGCTGGTGGGCGCCGGGGCGGCGGAGGGGGCGATCGACGCGGCCAACATCCTCAAGCCGCCGCTGAGCCGGGGCGAGCTGCAGTGCATCGGCGCCACGACCCTGGACGAGTACCGCAAGTACATCGAGAAGGACGCCGCCCTGGAGCGCCGCTTCCAGCCGGTCATGGTCGAGGAGCCGACCGTGGACGAGGCGGTGGACATCCTGTTCGGCATCCGCTCGCGCTACGCCGAGCACCACAAGGTCAACATCACCGATGAGGCCGTGCACGCCGCGGTGGATCTCTCGGTCCGCTACGTGGCCGACCGCGCCCTGCCGGACAAGGCCATCGACCTCATCGACGAGGCCGGGTCGCGGGTGCGGCTGCGCAAGGCATCGGCCCCGCCGGAGATCCGAGAGGCCCAGAAGGAGCTGGAGGAGGTCACCCGCCAGAAGGACGAGGCGATCGCCGGCCAGGACTACGAGGCCGCCGCGCGCCTGCGCGACGAGGAGGCGCAGGGCAAGGAGAAGATCGATCAGCTGCGCGCCACCTGGCACGAGGAGACATCCCAGGACATCCCCGAGGTCACCGAGGAGGACATCGCCCAGGTCGTCAGCATGTGGACCGGCATCCCGGTGATCCGCATCAGCGCCGAGGAGTCGGAGCGCCTGCTGCACATGGAGGACGCCCTGCACAAGCGGGTCATCGGGCAGCAGGAGGCCATCGACATCATCTCCAAGGCGGTCCGCCGCGCGCGTGCCGGGCTGAAGGACCCCAAGCGGCCGATCGGCTCGTTCATCTTCATGGGCCCCACCGGCGTGGGCAAGACCGAGCTGGCCAAGGCGCTTGCCGAGTTCATGTTCGGCTCCGAGGACGCGCTCGTGAAGATCGACATGAGCGAGTTCATGGAACGCCACAACGTGTCGCGCCTGGTCGGCGCGCCGCCCGGCTACGTCGGCTACGACGAGGGCGGCCAGCTGACCGAGGCCGTGCGCCGCAAGAGCTACAGCGTGGTCCTGCTCGACGAGATCGAGAAGGCGCACCCGGAGGTCTTCAACATCCTGCTCCAGATCCTGGAGGACGGGCACCTGACCGATGCCAAGGGCCGGCGCGTCGACTTCCGCAACACCGTCATCGTGATGACCAGCAACGTTGGCGCCCAGCAGTTGCAGAAGGACACCAGCATCGGCTTCCGGGCGGGTGGCGACGAGGCGAAGCAGGCCATCGCCGACTACGAGCGGATGAAGGAGAAGGTGCTGGGCGAGCTGAAGAACACCTTCCGCCCCGAGTTCCTCAACCGGATCGACGCCACCGTCGTCTTCCGCCAGCTCTCCCGCGACGAGATCCGGGAGATCGTGGACCTGCTGCTCGGCCGGGTGAAGGCGCAGCTGGCCGGGCAGCAGATGGAGCTGGTGGTCACCGATGCCGCCAAGGACGCCATCATCGAGAAGGGCTACGACCAGTCCTTCGGCGCGCGGCCGCTGCGGCGCGAGATCCAGAACCAGATCGAGGATCCGCTCGCCGAGCGCATGCTGCAGGCCTCGTTCGAGAACGGCGACGCCATCGTGGTCGACGTCGATCCCGATGGGCCCGGCCTGATCATCGAGAAGCGGGCGCCCCAGCGAGAGCCCGTCAAGGCCCGATAACGGACCGATAAGCCGGCGCCATGCCCGCGCGTGGCAAGATGGGCGGCGTGCCTGCCGTCCGATCCGTGTACGTCTGCCAGCAGTGCGGCGCCGAGTCCCCGAAGTGGTCGGGGCAGTGCCCGTCCTGCGAGGCATGGAACACGCTGGTGGAGACCGTGACCATCCGCCAGCCGGCCTCGCCGGCGGCGCGCGCCCGGGGCCGCGGCGCGGTGGCGGTGGGGCCGGGCGTGATCTCGCCGATCAGCGAGGTGCAGAGCGCCGAGACGGGCCGGCTGCCGACGGGCATCGGCGAGGTGGACCGGGTGCTGGGCGGCGGCTTCGTGCCCGGCTCGATCGTCCTGTTCGGCGGCGACCCGGGGATCGGCAAGTCCACGCTGCTGCTGCAGCTGGCCGCCCGGCTGGCGGCCGCCGGCCACCCGACCCTGTACGTGACCGGCGAGGAGTCGGCCGCCCAGGTGCGCGGGCGCGCGGAGCGCGTCGACGGCGTGGTGCCGAACCTCGGGCTGGTGGCGACGAACGAGCTCGAAACCGCGGTCGGCGCCATCGGCGGCGCGGCGCCGTCGCTCGCCGTCGTCGACAGCGTCCAGACCATGACCAGCGCCGAGCTCGCCGGTCCCGCCGGCAGCGTGGGCCAGGTCCGTGAGGTCGCCACCCGGCTGGCGGAGCTCGCCAAGGCGGGGCGCACCTGCGTGGCGCTGGTCGGCCACGTGACCAAGGAGGGCACCGTGGCGGGGCCGCGCACGCTGGAGCACCTGGTCGACGCGGTCATCTACCTGGAGGGCGAGCGGCTGGGCAGCACCCGGCTGGTGCGTGGCGCCAAGAACCGCTTCGGCTCCACCGACGAGGTGGGCGTGCTGGAGATGCGCGGCGACGGCCTGGTGGAGGTACCCGACGCCAGCCGCTTCTTCCTGGAGTCGGAGCAGCCGCCGGTGGCCGGCAGCGCGGTGACGATCGCCGTCGAGGGCACCCGGCCCCTGGCCGTGGAGATCCAGGCGCTGGTCGCCCCGTCCGGCGCCGGCGCGCCGCGCCGCGCCACGACCGGGATCGACGTCAACCGCGTCCTGATGCTGATCGCGGTGCTGGCGCGCCACGCCGGCCTCAATCTCACCGGGCACGACGTGTACGTCAACGTGGCCGGGGGCTTGCGGATCGAGGAACCGTCGGCTGACCTGGCCGTGGCGGCGGCCCTCGCCTCCAGCCTGCGGGAGCGGCCGATCCGCTCGGGCACCGCCCTCGCCGGCGAGCTGTCGCTGGCCGGGCGCATTCGCCCCTCGCCGCGGATCGAGCGGCGCCTGGCTGAGGCCCGCCGGCTCGGCTTCACGCACCTCGTCACCGGGGCCTCCAGCCGCCATGGCGGGACGGGCGGCGACGGGGCGCTGCACGTGACCGACATCCGAAGCGCCCTGCGGGAGGTCCTGGCGGCCGACTGAGCGCCACCATCGGCGATTGCCGCTCGATCCAGGTGCGTGCTAAGGTGGCCGCCCGCCGTGTGGCTGGGGCGCGGCAATCGGGCCCGGTTCATCAGTTCATCTTCCGTCCGAGGGCCGACCGGCGAATTCATCCTCCGCACTCATCGGCTCATGACCAAGATCGTCCAGCTGGTGGGAGCCCTGCTGGGGACC
>JAPSGM010000229.1 GCA_031177555.1 Chloroflexota bacterium | reverse complement strand
GGGCGTTCACCGGCGCAATCCTGGCCCTCGGTCGGCGGCTGGGATTGATGGTGATTGCCGAGGGCATCGAGGAGGAGGGGCAGCTGGCCCGCCTGCGCAGCATGGGCTGCGAGTTCGGCCAGGGTTTCCTCTTCGCTCGGCCGGCTCCCCTGGCCGAGGCGCTGCGCGCCGTCCAGGACGGGGATCGCCTTGAAGCGACCGCCGCGGGGAACCATCTGCGGCGTCTCGCGCCCTCGATAAGGTCGAGCGACTGATGTTCATCCTCTATGCCCTGCCCCTTGGCCTGGTGGCGGGGCTGCTGACCGGCGGACGGCTCGACCGGCTGGCACAACTGGAGCTGCGCTGGGCGCCACTGGCCGTGCTGGGGCTCGTCGTGCAGGTGGTGGTCTTCTTCGGCCCGGTCGCAGACCGCCTCGGCACAACGGGTGTCCCGTTCTACGTGGGCTCGACGCTGCTGGTGCTCGTCGCCGTGCTGCGCAACCTGGCCTTGCCCGGAATGGCCCTGGTGGCGGTCGGGGCCGCGGCGAACCTGGCGGCCATCGTGGCCAACGGCGGGTACATGCCGGCGTCGGCCGATGCGCTGGCTACGCTCGGCAAGGACATCGGCAGCGGCTACTCCAACAGCATCGTCCTGCCCGACCCGGCCCTCGCACCGCTTACCGACCTGTTCGCCATGCCGGGCTGGCTGCCATTTGCCAACGTCTTCAGCGTAGGGGACGTGCTGATCGCCATGGGCGTGGCGCTGGCGCTGGCCGGCGCGCTGCACGGGGCACGCCCGGTGGTGCGTCGCGGAAACTCCACCCAACGTACCGGGACGTCCGAACCATCCGCCGATGGTGCCGGGCCGGCCTTCAACCTACCTTCGCTGCGAAGGTGAGGTTCTCCTTCCGTCGATCGTCCGTCCAGGGCAAACTCGCTGCGAGGCGGGGACGCAAAGCCAGGGACCTCGTCAGCGACGAGGCCGCCCGGTTGCCGGTACCGATGGCGATTCGAAGGCAATGAGGTGAACCAGCGTGAAGGACAAGCTGACACGTCTCACCTGGACCGTCGCCGCCCTGGCAGCGATGGCCCTCTCACTGGCCGCCGGAATGCGGTGGGGCTGACGATGTGCACGCATGTGTGCATCGGGGGCGTCCCCATGCCGACGACCACGGCTGCCGCGGAGCTCGACCTGGTCATCAGGTCCGGCCACCGCTGGGACTGACCGGCGATGGGGATCGGCTTGATCCCAATCGCGTGTAGACGAGGACCGCCGACACCGTCGGCGGTCCTCGTCGTTTGTCCCGAAACGAGCCTCAGCGGTTCCAGAGGCCGCCGGCGTTCGAGCGCGGCCCGGCCCGCGGAGCGAGGCGCACCACGCTCGCGGCGATGACCAGCAGGCCGAGGCCCATCAGCAGGGCCGGGAGCTGCATGCCGTCATCGGTCAACGGCAGGGCGGTGTCCGGGTTGGGAGCCGTGGAGGGAGCGGCGCTGCCCGCGGCCTGGCCGCCCCGGTCGGTGGGCTCCGACGGGGCCGGCGCCTCTCCGGCCGCCTCGACGACGATGGTCCCCGTCATCTCGCTGTGGTAGTCGCAGCGGTAGTCGTAGGTGCCCGGCGCAGTGAAGGTGAAGCTGAACGACTGGCCCTCGTCCAGGTTGCCGGAGTCGAAGGGGTCGTCCTCGGACGTCGCCGTGTGCGGCATCGAGTCCGAGTTGGTCCAGGTAACGGTATCGCCCACCGCGATCGTGAGCGTGGCCGGTCGAAAGGCCATCTCGCGGACGTCGACGACGTGCTCGGTCGCGGCGCGCGCCGGCTGCGCTCCCATCGCGAGCGCGAAGCCGAACGCGGCCACGGCAGCGATGGACCCAAGGAACTGAAAGGTTCTGGACAAGAAATTCCCCTCATGCGTGGACGGGTTACGCCACATCCGAGGCGGCAACTCGCCAAAAGGTTTCATCGAGGCCGTTCGTTGACCGGATGTTCGAATATCGGGTACCATCCTGCGGCGCTTTGCGCGGAGATGTGGGCCACCCGTCCGTCATCGGTCAGGTGGCTCGTCTGTTGAAGGAGTGGATCGACCATAGCAAGGGACCTGCGAGTCAACGACATGATCCGGATCCGGGAGGTTCGGGTCATCGACGATGAAGGCCAGCAGCTCGGCGTCATGCCGACGGCACAGGCGCTGGCGCTGGCACAGGAGAAGGGGCTCGACCTCGTGGAGGTGGCGCCCACCGCGGTCCCGCCGGTCTGCCGCATCCTCGACTACGGGCAGTACAAGTACGAGCTCCAGAAGCGCGAGCGCGAGGCGAAGAAGAAGCAGAAGTCGCAGACGTTCAAGGAGATCCGCCTTCGGGTCAAGATCGACGTCAACGACCTGCGGACAAAG
Organism: Chloroflexota bacterium; assembly: GCA_031177555.1. Taxonomy (GTDB): domain Bacteria; phylum Chloroflexota; class Limnocylindria; order QHBO01; family QHBO01; genus JAPSGM01. The sequence goes on along the minus strand of JAPSGM010000229.1, from coordinate 1,332 downwards.
GCTCGCCGGGCGGCGCAGTTCCTGGACGACGGGGATCGGGTCAAGGTCACGGTCCAGTTCCGTGGCCGGGAGATGACCCACGCCAACCTCGGACGCGACCTGCTCACGCGAGCGGCGGAGATGCTGGCGGAGCACGGCACCATCGAGCGGCAGCCGCTCATGGAGGGCCGGAACCTGTACATCGTGATGGCCCCGCTCGAGAAGCGGGCCGAGAAGAAGGGCGAGGGCACCGGGGCCGCAGAGGCGCCGGGGCAGAAGCCGAAGCAGCCGCCCGAGGGCGGCGAGACGATCGGCGACAGGCTCGCCGCGAAGGGACAGGCGCCGACCGCCACGGTCGAGTCGGAGCCCGCCGCGGAGGAGCCGAAGCCGGCGGAGCAGGGATAGATCAGTGCCGAAGATGAAGACCCACAAGGGGACGGCCAAGCGCTACAAGAAGACGGGCTCCGGCAAGTGGGTCCGTCCCAAGGCGTGGCGCGGCCATCACCTCGAGATCAAGTCCAGCCGCCGCACGCGCCGCTACGCCGGCAAGGCGGTCGTCCCCAAGACGCACGCCCAGCAGCTGAACCGGCTGATGCCGTACGCGAAGGGCTGAACCGATGGCTCGAGTGAAGCGCGGCGTCGCCGCGCACCGGCGACACAAGCGACTGCTGGCCCAGGCAGCCGGCCGCCGCGGCACCCGCTCCAAGCTGGTCCGCCCCGCTCGCGAGGCACTGTTCCACGCCCTGGTCTACGCCTACCGCGACCGGAAGGGCCGCAAGCGCGACATGCGGCGCCTCTGGATCGAGCGCATCAACGCGGCCTCACGCCAGCACGGGCTGTCCTACAGCCGCTTCATCGCCGGGCTGAAGGCCGCCGGCGTCGAGGTCGACCGCAAGGTCCTGGCCGACCTGGCCGTCCGCGAGCCCGCCGCCTTCGCCAGCATGGTCCAGACCGCCAAGACCTCCTTTACCAGCTAGCCGGCGTCCGCGTGTCGCCGGCGCCCATCGGCCCTGCTCCGATTGACGGAGCGGGGCCGTTCGTCTTTCGCAGATGATGAGACCGATGAACCCGATGCAGCCGATGCAGGCGATCCTTGCCGCGGTCGCCGGCGGCTCTGCACCCGTGCACCCGCGCCGCCCCGCTGCGCGACGGCGGCCGATCGCGTGACCGACCTGCGCGGGGGCCTCGAGCAGCTTCGCGCCGATGCCCACGCGCGCCTTGCGGCGGCGCCGGACGCCCAAGCGGTGGAGGCCCTTCGCATCGCCCTGCTCGGTCGCTCCGGGGAGCTGACCGTCCTGCTCCACGAGCTTGGATCGGTGCCCGCTGACGAACGCCCGGCCATCGGCCAGCTGG
>JAPSGM010000004.1 GCA_031177555.1 Chloroflexota bacterium | reverse complement strand
CCCAAGTCGGGAGGCGCCGGGTCGCGGAACGTGACTGTCATTCACATCTCGCGTGTCTCCGGGCTCGGAGTTCCGGTATGTGAATGCTGGTCACGTTAAGTACCACAACGGCTCTCGACTTGGGAGATGTGAACCACGGTCACGTCCCGCAACTCGGCGCCCGTGACGGCGTCGATCTGCCGCTCAGCCGGGAATGAGCAGGCGCCCCGCGGCGGCGATCCGCTCCATCCACGGTCGCTCGCGGCCGATCGTGGTCTCGGGGCCGTGGCCGGGCAGCACGCGGACGCCATCGGGCAGGGACCGGGCCAGGCGCGCCAGGCTGGCGACCATGTCCTCGTCGGAGCCGCCCGGCAGGTCGGTCCGGCCGTACGAGCCGGCGAAGAGGACGTCGCCCGAGAGGAGGAGGGCATGCCCCTCCTCGTACAGGCAGACCGACCCCTCGGTGTGGCCGGGGGTGTGCAGGACGTCGAAGACGAGCTCGCCGATCCGGACCTGGTCGCCCTCGCGCAGGTCGCGTTCGGCGGTGGCCGCCTCCACGTCGAAGCCGTAGGAGTTGCGCCCGTCCAGGCGGTACGCGTCGTCGGGATGGATGGCCAGCGGCGCTCCGCTGGCACGCTTCAGCGGGGCATTGTCGAAGATATGGTCGATGTGCCCGTGCGAGTTGGCGACGAGGCGAACGCGCAGGCCGTTGGCCGCGGCCCGCCCGGCGAGCGGCTCGGCTGCGCCCATGCCCGGATCGAGCACGAGGGCCGACGAGCGGCCATCCCACACCAGGTACGCGTTCGTCTGCCACGGTCCGAAGGCCCCGATCTCGATCCTGGGCGGATGGCCGGCGGGAGCGCCCTGCCGCTCGACGGAGGGTCCGTGGCGGTCGGTCACTGCTCGCTGGCGCCGGCCGGGCCGATGACGCCGGCCGAGCCGTCCGCCAGCCGCAGCCCGAGGTGTACGGCCAGGTCGCCGGCCAGCGCCTCCTCGACCTCCTCCATCGGCAGGGGACGGCCCAGCTCGCGGGCCAGCGAGGTCACCAGCTTGTCGCGGATGCCGCACGGGATCATCTCGTCGAACCAGCGCAGCTCGGTGTTGACGTTGAGGGCCAGTCCGTGGGTCGTGACACCGCGCCGGACGCGGACGCCGATGGCCGCAAGCTTGCGCGCGCCGGCGACCCACACGCCGGTCAGCCCCTCCATGCGGGCGGCCTCGACGCCGAACCGCGCGGAGGTGTCGATGATGGCGCCCTCCAGCGCGCGCACGTAGCGCCGCAGGTCGAGCGGGTCGCGGAGCTCGACGATCGGGTAGGCCACGATCTGGCCCGGGCCGTGGAAGGTGATGTCCCCGCCACGGTCGATGCGCACGAACTCGGCGCCCAGCTCGCGCAGGCGCTCCGGGCCGGCGAGCAGGTTCGCCTCGTCCCCGCCGCGCCCGATCGTGTACACCGGGAAGTGCTCCAGAAGCAGCAGCCGGTCGCCGATGCGCCGCTCGCGGCGCTGCTGCGCCAGCTCGTCCTGCAGCTCCCAGGCGGGCACGTAGGACACCGTGCCGAGGCGATCGACGGCAAGGACGCCGCCGTGGGCGAGGAGCAGCGGATGCTCGTCGCTGGCCGGCCGGTACGGTTGGTCGCGTCGCGGCCGCCGGATCCTGGCGGGCTCCAGCGCCTGCTGCGGCACGCTGATGTCGCGCATCGGCGGCGTGGGGGTCATGGGTCTCAGACCGCGGCGGCAGCGGGCCCGGGCACCTGCTCCGCGGCATGGTACGAGGAGCGCACCAGCGGGCCGGATTGGACGTGCCGGAAGCCCAGCTCCAGCCCGATCCGTCGCAGGCTCATGAACTCGGCGGGAGTGTAGTAGCGCTGCAAAGGCAGGTGCTGCCGGCTCGGCCGCAGGTACTGCCCGATGGTCAGCACGTCGATGTCGGCCCGGTGCAGGAGGCGCATCGCCTCGACCAGCTCGTCCCACGTCTCGCCCAGGCCCACCATCAGGCCGGTCTTGGTCACCATCTCGTCGAAGCCGATGTCCCGCGCGATGGCGCGCCCCTGGGTCAGCACCGACACCGAGCGATCCCATCGCGCCCGGCGCCGCACCGGGCGCTGCAGCCGCGGCACCGTCTCCACGTTGTGGTTGAGGATCTCCGGCTGCGCCTCGACCACGGTGCGGATGTCCACCTCGCGGCCGTTCAGGTCGCTGATCAGCACCTCCACGCTGGTGCCGGGAGATGCGAGCCGGACCTGGCGGATCGTCTCCGCCACGATGCCGGCGCCGCCATCGGGCAGGTCGTCGCGGGCGACCATGGTCACCACCGCGTGCTTCAGCCTCATGAGCTTCGCCGCCTCGCCGACCCGCCGCGGCTCGTCCAGGTCGGTGACCGGCGGGCGCCCGGTGTCGATGGCGCAGAACCCGCAGTTCCGGGTGCAGACGCTGCCGAGCACCATGAACGTCGCGGTGCCGAGTGCCCAGCACTCGCCCTGGTTCGGGCAGCGCGCCTCCTCGCACACAGTGTGCAGCGCCTCCGCGCGCATCAGCCGGTTGACCGATGCGTAAGTTTCCCCGGCGCCGACGCGGACCTTCAGCCACGCCGGGCGGCGCCCGCCCGGGCCGGCGTTCTCCGGGATCGGGTCGCCGGGCGCCAGCAGGCCGCCGTCGGCCGCCGGGCCACCCGGGTACATGACGTCGGACGGCGAAGCGTGCCCCCCCGCCGGCTCGCTGACCACGGAGAGCTGTCCGAGTGTGGAGAAGTCGCGCTGGAGCGGGAGGGACATCGGTTCAGAGTCTAGCCAAGGATCGGGCTCGGCGCGGGCCGACGGCCGCCCGGTAGACTGGCCGGCCATGGACGTTGCCGCCACCGCCGACGCCCTGGAGGAGGAGCTGCGGGCGCAGGGCAGCCCGAAGCGTGCCGCCGGCGAGAAGCGCTATCTCAAGAGCGACCTCACCTTCCACGGGACCACGGTGTGGCAGATCGAGCGGAGCGTTCGCTCTTTCACGGTGGAGCAGCCGGTCGAGGACCACGATGGCCTCGTCGCGTTCGTGGCGGAGTTGTGGCGCAAGCCGGTTCACGAGCGCCGCATGGCCGCCGTCATGCTCCTGGAGCGCCACCGCCAGCTGCTGGGCGTCGGGGACCTGCCGCTGCTGGAGCGGCTCATTCGCGAATCCCGGACCTGGGCCTACGTCGACGTGCTGGCGGGCGACGTGGTCGGTCCGGTGTCGGCCGGGGTGCCGGGCGCGGGCGAGGTGCTCGACCGGTGGGCCACCGATCCCGACCTCTGGCTGCGGCGTGCGGCGCTCCTCTCCCAGCTGCGGCCGCTGCGCGACGGCGCGCCGCTGGACCGCTTCCTGCGCTACGCGGACGCCATGCTCGAGGAGCGCGAATTCTTCATTCGCAAGGCCATCGGCTGGGTGCTGCGCGAGACGGGCAGGCGGCGTCCGGCCGAGGTGGCGGCCTGGTTGGCGCCGCGGACCCATCGCGCGTCGGGAGTCACCATCCGCGAGGCGGTGAAATACCTGTCCGCCGGGGACGCGGCCCGGCTGATGGCGGCCTACCGCGCCAGGCGCCCGGCCGAATAGCCCTCCGCCACGCCACGGTACGAATCGGCTATGGCGGCTGGGCCGCCGCGGACGCACGATTCCGGACCATGGGATAAGGGTATCCCTCCGTCGCAGGGGAGCCGAAGTGGCAGGCAGCCAAACGGGGACGCCGCCTCACCCAGGGCGGGGGCGAAGCGGCCGGACAGCATCGGTGGTCATCGTCGACCCCTCGCCGCTGGCGCGCGCCGGGCTGCGCAGCGCCCTCGAGAGTGCCGGCCTCCAGGTCGTCGCCGATGTTGCCATCCTCGAGTCGGTCGACCTCAGCGCATCGGCGATTCCACGGCTCGCGATCTTGAGCGCTGGGCGAGGCCCGGTCGACGGGGTGGATGTGCTGCGGGCGGCAGCGCCCAACCTGCGCATCCTCGTGCTCGCCGGCGAGGAGACGGAGGTGGCCGGAGCCGTCCGGGCCGGCGCCGACGGCATCCTCCCCACCGATGCGGAGGCCGAGCGCATCCTCGACGCCATCGACGACCTGCTCGAGGGCCGCGCCGTGTTGGACCCGACACTCGCCTTCCGTGCCCTGCGGACCCGGGGAGAGCCCATCCCCGATCCGGATCCCCTGACGGCGCGGGAGCTCGAGGTGCTGCGGCTGCTGAGCGAGGGCAAGACGAACCCGCAGATCGCCTCCCGGCTGTTCCTGGCGGTCGGCACGGTCAAGGTCCACGTGGAGCACATCCTGTCCAAGCTCGGCGCCAGCGATCGCACGGACGCGGCTGTCCGCGCGCTCAGCCGCGGCCTGCTGGACGACGGTCGCAGATGAACGATCGGCCTATGCCAGCCGGCTGAGCGAAAGAAGCCGCCCGGCAGGCGCGCCCGGGCGGCCCGCCAGCGCATCCTCCCTTCGCCAAAACCCTCGCTGCCCGAGGCTGGAAGGAGCAAATCAGATGCGACGTCGCGCCCCCACCTACCTGCTTTCCATGGCCGTGCTCGCCTTCGCCGTGCTGGCGGCCTTCGGCACGCCGGCGCCCGCGCGTGGCGCGGTGGACCTGCGCATCTGCGGCAAGGTGACCGCGTACGTGTCTGCGAAGGTCCTGGCCACCGGTCTGCTTACCGTGAGCGGGGTGCCGCTGCTGATCGCCGCGGACACATCGCTGTCGTCCCGGGTGCGGACCGGGGCGAATTTGTGCTTCGCGCTAAACCTGAACGCATCCGGCAAGATCACGGACGCGAGTGTCACGGCGAACGCAACCAGCACGGTCAAGGTCTGCGGGGTGGTGACGTCGCTGGCGAGGGCCGACGCCAGCTCGCAGGGCAGCCTCACCATCAGCGGAGTCCGTTTCGTCCTGGGCGTCGGATCGACCCTGCCCGCTCGAGTCGTGGAAGGCGCAAACCTGTGCCTGCGGCTGACTCTGGACGGCTTTGGCCATGTCCGCGGTGCCACGGCCCAGGTGAACGCCACCAGCACGGTCGACATCTGCGGGGTGGTGACCGCCCACGCGCGTGCCGACAGCGACTCCACCGGGTCGCTGACGATCGGCGGACGCAGGTTCATCACCGCTATTGGGTCCAGCCTGCCGGCGGCGGTGCGCGCCGGCGCGGACCTCTGCGCCCACCTGACCCTCAACGCGCTGGGCCAGGTGCAGGGCGGCGGTGTGCGGTTGAACACGACGAGCACCCTCCGGGCCTGTGGGACGGTGACCGCGCTGGTCCGGGCGACCGGCACGTCCACGGGGCGCCTGGGCATCGAGGGACGTTCGTTCGTCGTGGCCAGTGGGTCGGAGCTGCCCGCCTCGGTGGCGTTCGGCAAGGACCTCTGCTTCACCATGATCCTCAACGCCCTTGGCCAGGTGCGGGATGCGAGAGTCCAGCTTGACGTGCATTCCACCGTCGAAGCCTGTGGCCAGGTAACCGGTGTCGTGGCCGCCACCTCGTCCAAGGACGGCAGCCTATCCATCGACGGCCGCACGCACGTCGTGCGCGCCGAAGCCGACCTGGATGCGGACATCAGGGCGGACGCCTTCCTCGGGCTACGGCTCCAGATCGATCTCTTCGGTCGCGTGGCCGAGGCGATCGTCCTCCGCCTGGGCGCGTCCGTGGCCGATGCCTGTCAGGGCGGGGGCGAGCCCGCTCCGAGCGGCGAGCCCGGCCCCAGCGGCGAGCCCGGCGCCAGCGGCGAGCCCGGCCCCAGCGGCGATCCGGAGCCGACCGGCGAGGTCAAGCCGAGCACCGTGGTAAACCCCAGCGGTGATCCCGACCCAAGCGATGGCCCCGGTGGCACCGCCAAGGGAGATGACGGCGACGACTGCATTCCGGATGCTGGCGCAGCGACTCGCGGCGGCATGGAAGACCACGAGCGGGGCGGGGTCATCCCCGACACGGCATCGCTGGGCCGCGTGGCATCCGTGGTCGCCTTCAGCGCCGTGCCCTTCGCGCTTCTGATCCTTGGGCTCGCCGCCTGGGTGCTCCAGCGGCGGCTCCGTGATCGGATCCCCGGCCGGGACCTGGAAGAGGTGCGACCGTGATCGCGCGCGACCTCGCGGTCGGCGCCCCCGTGGCGGGCGGCGAGCTGCATCGCGTCCTGCGCGGGCTCGACGCGCAGGCCGACATTCCGCCTATCGCAGACGGGCGGGAGAGCCTACCCCGGGCGATCGCCGCGCTGGCCATGTTCTCGGTCGTCGTCGCGGCGCTAACCGCCGGCCCGGTGATCGGCGCCACGTTCGCGCCCAGAGACCTGGTGCTGCTCTTGGCCCTGCACCTCGGCACCGCGGCGGTCATCTGGCGCGTCCGCTGGCTGTCGGTCTCCGAACCGTGGCTGCTGGCAATCATCGGCCTCCAGGTCGTGCTGGTCGCCTGCCTGATCACGTTGACCGGCGGGCCAGCTTCGCCTTACCTTGCCTTCTACGCTCCGGTGATCGCGATCGCAGGCTGGTATCTCCGGCCGACGCCCCTAGCCCTGGCGTTTGCGCTCATCGCCTCGACCGAGCTCTGGCGCGCGCTGGTGGTCGATCCGGGCGCCAGCCTGGAGCCGATGCTGGTATCACTGCCGGTGTACGGGCTGGTTGGCTGGCTGGCGTGGCTCGCCTCGCGATGGTCGATCACCGCCGCTATCGGCAGCCGACGCGACCAGGTCCGGGCGGCCGCGACCCTTCACGCCGTCCGCGCCATGGCAGCGCGCGGCGGGGACGAGCCGGCCGAGGTCCTGGCGGCGATCGCCGGCCGTGCGATGGCGGCAGCGGCCTGGCTGATTCCCGACGCGCCCCACGCCTCGGGCGACGGGCACGCCTGTGGCTCGCAGGGCCGCGACCACGCGGCGCTGCCGGTTGTTGCGCGGGGCCGCTCGGTCGGGGCCATCGGCTTCTGTCGAACGCAGCCGTTCTCCACCAGCGAGCTGCGCCTGGCAGCCATCCTGACCCATGCGATCGGCCAGACGCTGGAGATCCAGGCCCTGGCCAAGCGCTGCGGCGCCGAGGAAGGCGCAGAGGCCGGCGCCAGCTGAGCCTCGGCTCAGCCGATCGGCGCCTCCGGGTCCCACTCCTCCAGGCGCTTGCGCACGTCCGACAGGAAGGCGCCGACCTGCGCGCCATCCAGGGGGCGATGGTCGAAGCTGCAGGTCATGTTCATCATCGGCCGGATGGCGATGATGTCCTCGCCATCGACCTCGACCACGACCGGACGCTTGACGATGGCCTCCATGGACAGGATCGCCACCTCGGGCGCGTTCACGATGGGCATGGACGAGACCGATCCGAACCAGCCGGTGTTGTTGACCGTGAAGGTGCCGCCCTGGATCTCGTCCAGGCGAAGCTTGTTGCTGCGGGCGCGCGCCGCCAGGTCCTGGATGCGCATGTTGACGCCGCTGATCGACAGCTGATCGGCGTTGTGGATGACCGGCACAAGCAGCCCGTTGTCCACCGCCACGGCGATCCCGACGTTCATGGCCTGCTTGAGGATGATCTTGTCATCGGCGAACTGGCTGTTGATGGTTGGGTGCTGGCGCAGGGTCTCAGTCACCGCCTTGACCACGGCCGCCACGTAGCTGAGGCCGATGCCCTCCCGGGCGCGGTACGCCTCCTGGTTCGACTCCCGCCAGCGCACGACGTTGTGCATGTCCACTTCGACCACGGTGTAGGCGTGCGGGACCGTCTGCTTGACGCGCGTCATCTTCGTCGCGATGCCCTTGCGCATTTGCGTCAGCGGCATCTCGGTGTCGCCGCCGGTCGGCGCCGCCACGGGGGTGGGACCGGCGAAGCTCGGCGCGGGTGCCGGGGCGGCCGCCGCCGCGGGTGCCGGCGCCTCCGCCCGGGCCGCCGGTGCCTCCGGCTCGGCCGCAGCGGCCGGAGCCGGGGCGGCGGGTGCCTCCTCCTCCGCCGCAACGGCCGGAGCCGCGCCAGCGGGCTGCGACGGTCCGCGCTCGATGAAGGCCAGCACGTCCTCGCGCGTGACGCGCCCACCCGCTCCGCTCCCGGCGAGCTGGCTGATGTCGATGCCGTGCTCGCGGACCAGGCGGCGCACGGCGGGCGTCATCCGCACCGAGCCATCAGTCGGTGGCGCCGCGCCGGCCTGGGCGGCGGCGGGTTCCCGCTGCTCGGCCTGCGCGGCGGCGGGCTCCCGCTGCTCGGCCTGCGCGGCGGCCGGCTCCGCAGCGGGCTGCTCCTCGGCCGGCTCGACCTCGGGTTCCCTGGCCTCCGGCTCGGCCGTGGCAGCCGGCTGCGCGGGCGTCTCCGCCTGCGCCGGCGCCGGCTCGTGGGCTCCTTGAGCCGCCTCGGCCTGACCGGCGCCGTCCTGCTCGGGCTGCGCGGCGCCGCCGTCGGCGTCGATCTCGGCCAGCGGGGTCCCGACCGCCACCGTCTCGCCGTCGGGGATGATGATCTTGGTGATGGTGCCGGCGACTTCGGCCGGAACCTCGGCATTGACCTTGTCGGTCACGACCTCGAACAGCGGGTCGTACTGCTGGACGGTGTCGCCCTCCTTGACCAGCCAGCGCTCGATCGTTCCCTCGGTGACCGACTCGCCGAGCTGCGGCATCTTGATCGTCGTTGGCATCGGTTCTCAGGCTCCCTCAGCTGGTGAGCGGCGCCGTCGCGCCGCCGGCGTCACGTCGCGTCTCGCAGGTTCGTCCTCGATGACCTTAGCCCACCGCTCAGTACGCCGCCAGCGCACGGGCGGCGTCCACGATCTTGGCCGGGCCGATCATGAACCACTCCTCCAGGTCGTGGTGATACGGCACGCCGGGGACCTCGGGCCCGGCCAGGCGCGTCACCGGTCCGTCGAGGTGCTCGAAGCCATCCTGCGCGATCGTGGCCGCCACCTCCGCACCGAAGCCGCCGAAGCGGTTCGCCTCGTGCACGACCAGCGCCTTGCCGGTCCTCTCCACCGAGCCCAGCACCGTCGCCCGGTCGAGCGGGCGCAGGGTCCGCAGGTCGACGACCTCGGCTTCCACGCCGTCCTCGCGCGCCAGCGTCTCGGCCGCCTCCAGCGCGCAGGTGCGCATGTAGCCGTAGCAGAAGATGGAGAGGTCCTTCCCCGGCCGCGCAACCTCCGCGGAGCCGATGGGGACCAGGTGGTCGCCATCGGGCACATCGGCCTTGAACAGCCGGTACGTCTTCTTGTGCTCGAAGAACATGACCGGATCCGGGTCGCGGACCGATGCCTTGAGCAGGCCCTTGGCATCGGCCGGGGTGCCGGGCGCGACCACCTTCAGGCCGACGGTGGAGGTGAAGTAGGCCTCGTTCGACTGCGAGTGGTACAGCGCCCCGTGCACGCCGCCGCCGTACGGCATGCGGATCACCATCGGCAGCCCGAAGGTTCCGTTGGATCGGTAGCGCATGCGGCTGATCTCGGACACGATCTGGTTGAAGGCGGGGTACACGAAGTCGGCGAACTGCATCTCGGCGATGGGGCGCAGCCCGTAGATCGCGGCTCCGGCCGCCGCCCCGGCGATCATGCCCTCGGTCAGCGGCGTGTCCAGCACGCGCTTCTCGCCGTACTTGGCGAACAGGCCGTCGGTGGCGCCGAACACGCCGCCCTTCTTTCCGACGTCCTCGCCCAGCACCATGACGCGGTCGTCGCGCTCCATCTCCTCGTCCATGGCGCTGCGGATCGCCTCGAGGATGTTCATCTCGGCCATCTCAGGCCTCTCCATCCGCGTACACGTGCCGCTCGGCCGCCGACACGTCGGGCTCGGGACGCGCCTCGGCCCGCCGGCTGGCCTCGTTGATCTCGGCCTTGGCCTCTGCGCGCAGCTGCTGGTCCAGCTCGTCGGTCAGCACCCCCAGCTCGCGCAGCTGACGGCCGAACCCGACCAGCGGGTCCTGCTGCTTGAGCGCCTCCACCTCGGCGGGGTCGCGGTAGCGGCGCTGGTCGTCGTCGGAGGAGTGGCTGGTGAGGCGGACCACCCGCGCCTCGATGAGCGTCGGCCCGTCGCCACGCCTGCCGCGCTCGTGGGCCTCCTTGGCCGCCGCATAGCAGGCCAGCGGGTCGTCGCCGTCGACGGTCACGCCCGGGAAGCCGTAGCCCTGCGCGCGGGCCGCCACGCTCAGGCCGCCGACCTGCTTCTCCAGCGGCACGCTGATGGCGTAGCCGTTGTTCTCGCACACAAAGATCACCGGCAGCCGGTGGACGCCGGCGAAGTTCATGGCCTCGTGGACCTCGCCCTGGTTGGCGGTGCCCTCGCCGTAGGAGGTCAGGGCCACGACGTCCTCGCCGCGCGCCCAGGCGCCCATGGCGATCCCCACCGCGTGCAGCACCTGCGTGCCGACCGGCGAGGAGAGGCTGACGATGTTGTAGGGAGCGCCGCCGTAGTGACCGGGCATCTGGCGACCGCCGGAGGACACGTCGTCGCCCTTGGCCAGGTGGGCGGTGATGATGTCCTCGGCGGTCATGCCGAAGGTGATGGCCGAGGCGATGGAGCGGTAGTAGGGCGCCAGCCAGTCGTGGTTGCGGCGCAGCGGCCAGGTGGTGGCCACCTGCGCACCCTCGTGGCCCTGGCCGGAGATGATGAACGCGATCTTGCCGGCGCGCTGCATGAGCCACATGCGCTCGTCGACCGCCCGCGCCAGCAGCATGGCGCGGTACATGTCGAGCACGTCCTGGTCGGTCAGGCCGAGCTCCGCGTGTCTCGGCTGGGCCTGGGTCTCTGCCATGCCTGTCATCCCTCCTAGACGTGGACCGCCGCGCCGTCGACTGCCAGCGCGGCCTCGACGAGGACCTCGGGCAGCGTCGGATGCGCATGCACCGACATGGCGATCTCCTCGGCCGTGCCCTCCGCCAGCATGGCGAAGACCGGCTCCGGCAGCAGGTCGCCGGCGTGCGGGCCGATGACGTGCGCGCCCAGGATGCGCCCGCTGTCCGCGTCGGCGACGAGCTTGGCGAAGCCATCCACCTCGCCGACGATGGTGGCCTTGCCCAGGGCCCGGAACGGGAACGAGCCGACCTTGACGCTGTGGCCGGCCTCGCCTGCCTCGGCCTCGGTCATGCCCACGCTGCCGATCTGCGGGCGGCAGAACGTCACCCTCGGCATGAGGCTCATGCGCACCGGCTCGGGATCCTTGCCGGCGATTGTCTCCACCGCGACCACGCCCTCGTGCGCCGCCACGTGGGCCAGCGCGTAGCCCGGCACGATGTCGCCCATCGCGTACACGTGCTCGACGCCGGTGCGCATGTACTCGTCCACCTTCACGTAGCCGCGGTCCAGCTGCAGGCCCGAGATCGCCTCCAGGCCGATCCCCTCGGTCAGCGGCCGCCGCCCGATCGCCACCAGGATGACGTCGGCCTCGACATCGGTGCGCTTGTCGCCCTCGCGCTCCGCGACGGCGAAGCGGAGCCCGGCGTCGGTGGGCTGGATCGAGTCGGTGTCGATGGTGGACGCCGCGTGGATGGCGATGCCGCGACGCCGAAAGACCCGGTGCAGCTCCTTGCTGACGTCGGCGTCCTCCAGCGGGACGATGCGGTCCAGGAACTCCACCAGCGTGACCTCGGCACCGAAGTCGCGGTACATGCTCGCCCACTCGACGCCGATGGCGCCGGCGCCGACGATCGTCACGCGGCCGGGCACGTCGTTGCGCTCGAGCGCCTCGTCCGAGGTGATGATCCGCTCGCCGTCCGGCTCCAGGCCCGGCAGCGGGCGGGGGGCCGAACCGGTGGCCAGGATCAGGTCCGTGCCGCTCACCTCCACGTCGCCGGCCGCGCCACCGGAGACGCGGACACTCGTCGGGCCGGTGAGGACGCCGTGCCCGCGGATGACGTCGACCCCGTTCTTTTTCATCAGGAACTCGACGCCCTTGACGTGCTTGTCCACCACGGCGTCACGCCGCTTCCCCAGCGGGCCATAGTCCAGGGTCACGCCGTCGCCGCCCGACAGCCCGAACTCGCCCCCCTGCTCGGTGACGCGGTGCAGCAGGTCCGCCGTCTCGAGCAGCGCCTTCGACGGGATGCAGCCGCGGTTCAGGCAGGTGCCGCCGAGCGCATCGCGCTCGACGAGGCCGACCTTCAGGCCCAGCTGCGCGGCCCGGACGGCGGCCACGTAGCTCATGCCGCCACCCAGGATCAGGACGTCATACCGTCGCTCGTCGGTCATTGCACTCCCTGCTGCGGACGCTCCATCGAGCGACCCTCGTGGGCCGCCAGGCTGGTGCGCCAGTCATCCGGCACCGGCATCGGCCGCGCCGCCTCGTAGTCATAGGTAACCAGGACCGATGCCGCCGTGGCCAGCTCCCGCCCCTCCTGCTGCGCCAGCCGATGGGACATGTGCAGGCTGGTGCGCCCCACCCAGTCCACCCGCGACGCGATCTCGACGCGGTCCTCCAGCATGATGGGGGAGCGGTAGTCGAGCCGGATCATGGCCAGGATCAGCGGCATGCGGTCCTCCGGACCGACCGGATCCAGGCCGAGCACGTCGCGCAGGTAGGTGACCCTGGCCTGCTCGACGTACGTGGAGACCACGGCGTTGTTGACGTGCCCGAACGCGTCGATGTCCCGGAACCGGACCTGGACGGGCGTGCGGTGGCGGTAGTCATCGCTCACGGAGGCTCGATTCTACACGCGGTCCCCGCTCGGTCAGTCGAGCGCCTCTCCGACGCGGGCGATGAGCGCCGCCAGCAGCGCGGTGCGCGGGACGACGCTGGCCAGGTCCAGCCACTCGTCGGCCGAGTGGTCGTCGCCGCCGATGGGCCCCAGCCCGTCCAGCGACGGCAGCCCGGCCGCGGCCGTCGTGTTCGCGTCGCTCGCCCCGCCGGTGGCGGCGTCGCGCAGCGCGAACCCCAGCTCCCCGGCGATCTCGGTCGCCAGGCCGGCAAGCCGCGCGGTGGCCGGCGACTTCTCCATCGGCGGGTGCCCGGCCATGCGCCTGACCTCGACGCCGATGCCGCCGCCGGCGTACCGATGGAGCAACCGCTCGACCTCGGCGCTGGCCGCCTCGAACTCGCTGCTCGTGGCGGCGCGCAGGTCGAGCTGCACCTCGCAGGTAGCGGCCACCACGTTCGGACGCGTGCCCCCGCGGATGACGCCCGTGTTGGCCGTCACGCTGGGCCAGCGGCCGTTCAGCGCCTGGAGCGAGACGACCCAGCGGGCGGCGGCCAGGATGGCCGAGCGGCCCTTCTCCGGCTCCACCCCGGCGTGGGCCGCCCGGCCGGTGAAGGTGACGTGCAGGTCGGCGATCCCCTTGCGAGCGCTGACGATGTCGCCGTTGGCCCGGGCGCACTCCAGCACGAGTGCCACGTCGTGCTCGCCCGCCAGGCGGCGGATGTGCGGCGTGGAGAAGGGCGAGCCGATCTCCTCGTCGGGATTGGCCACGAACGTGACATCCGGCCGCGTGCCAAGGCCGTGCAGCGCGGCGAGGGCGTGCAGCCCGGCCAGCAGGCCGCCCTTCATGTCGCTGGCTCCCGGTCCCATCGCCCGGTCGCCCTCGACCCGGAACGGGCGCGCCGCGGTCGTGCCCTCGCCGAAGACGGTGTCCATGTGCCCGATGAGCAGCACCCGCGGCCCCTCGCCGTGCAGGCGGCCGATGACGAGGTCGCCTAGCCGCGGGTCGTCGGCCGGTGAGTGGCGCTCCACCTCGGCTCCGAGCTCCGCCAGGGACGCGGCCACCGCATCGGCGACGCGGTTCACGCCGGCGGGCGTATACGAGCCGCAGTCGATGTTGACGAGGGCCTCCAGCTCGGCCAGGAAGCGCGGATATCGGTCCCGGACGGCATCGGCCAGGCCAGGCGGGGCGGGCATGGCGCGTGAGTATACTGCCGGCCATGCCGCAGGAAGCGCCCCCGGAGGGCGTGGAGCTGCTGGAGCTGCGCGTCCTGGACGGCCCCAATCGCTTCTTCACGCGCCCGGCCGTCAAGCTCGAGTTCGGTGCCGACGAGCCCGGAGCGGCGGCCAGGGTCGCCGAGGCCGCCGCCGAATCCGTCCGTCGGCTGCACGAGCGGCTGGGCCTCGCTTCGCCGCGCGTGACGCTGCGCCACTCGTCCGACGGCCGGCGCGCGATGGCGGCCTACCCGTGGCGGCGACGGACGATCGCCCAGGCCATCGGCGCGGCCGCGGCCCGGCTGAGCCTGGGCGCGAGCGACGAGGGGCGCGAGGTCCGCGCCCTGCGGGCCATGGCGCTCGGCCCGCTGCCGAGCCTGCCGAACCCTCGCATCCCGATCGTCGCCGTCACCGGCACGAACGGGAAGAGCACGACCACCCGCCTGCTGGCCCACATCGCCACCACGGCCCGGCGCCGGGTGGGCATGACGAACTCCGACGGCATCTACGTCCGCGGAGAGCTGGTCGAGGCGGGGGACTGGACCGGCTATGGCGGCGCCGGCCGCATCCTGTCCGAGCCCGGCCTGGACCTCGCGGTGCTGGAGACGGCGCGCGGCGGGATCCTGCTGCGCGGCATCGGCTACGCGGCCAACGACGTGGCCGTGGTCACCAACGTGAGCGCCGATCACCTGGGCCTGCAGGGCATCGACACCATCGACGAGCTGGCCGAGGTGAAGGGCGCCATCGTGCGCATCACGCGGCGCGACGGGTGGGCCGTGCTGAACGCCGCCGACGAGCGGGTGTGGGCCATGCGGCGCCAGACGCGCGCCGGCATCTACGCCTTCGGCCTGGACCCCGCCGCCCGGCAGGTCCGCGAGGCGCTCGACGCGGGTGGCCGGGCCGCGGTGCTGCGCGACGGCTGGCTGGTGCTGCTGCGTCCGGGACGCCGCGCGCTGCGCCTGGTCCCGGCCGCCGACGCCCCGGTCACGTTCGGCGGCCTCTCGACGTTCAACGTCGCCAACGCGCTGGCCGCGGCGGCGGCGGCCGACGCGCTGGACCTGCCGCCTGCCCGCATCCGCGAGGGCCTGCGCACCTTCGCCCGGGACACGACCTCGAACCCCGGCCGCATGAACCTATTCGAGCGCGATGGACGCCTGGCGATGGTCGACTTCGCCCACAACGAGGCCGGCCTCGTCGGCCTGCTGGACGTGTGCCGCCACCTGGTGGGCGGCGGCGCCACGAGGCAGGGCGTGGAGGGCGACGGTGGGAACGGGCGCGGCGGAACAGCTCGGGGGCGGGTGCTGCTGGCGATCGGGACCGCCGGGGACCGCTCCAACGAGATCCTGCGCAACCTCGGCCGCATCGCCGGCCGCGGCGCCGACGAGGTGGTGATCGCCGAGAAGCAGCATTACCTGCGCGGCCGGGACCTGGAGTCGATGAACGCCATCCTGCGGCGCGGCGTGGCCGATGCCGGCTACATGCGTGAGGTGCCCGCCTACCCGACCGAGTTGGAGGCGCTCCAGGCGTTGCTGTCGCGCTCTCGTCGCGGAGACGTGGCGGCGATCATGGCCCACGCCGAGCGTCCCGAGATCTTCGACTGGCTGGAGCGCCACGGCTACCAGCCGGTCACCATGGACGAGCTGCGCGCGATCCTGGCGGCCGGCGCCTAGGCCTCCAGCTCAACCTCCTGGCCGAGGTCGGTGAGCGCTCGCATGCCGCCAGCCACGGCGCTCGACGCCCCGTGCTGCCGGTGCTGGAGCTCCTTCCAGACCTCGTTCGGATGGTCCACGCAGACGACGACGATGTCTCCCTCTCGGCCCATGTCCAGCGCATGCCGCGCCGCGTCCAGCTCGGGCAGGATGGTCGTCACCTCGGTCGTGCGCGCGCCATCGGCGGCCATGGCCTCGCGGATGCCCCGCTCGACCAGCGCCGCGGTGTCGCCGCGCGGCCTGCCGCGGTTGTTCACGTCCTCCCGGATCACGATGCTGTCGAAGTGGCGGGCGGCGACCCGTCCGAGCTCCACGATGTCCTCGTCTCGGCGGTCGCCGGCAGTCGCCACCACCGCGATGCGGCGCCCCGTAACCAGCGGCCGGTTGCCGCCCGCCGACGGGCGCGCCAGCGAGTCGACGAACTCCCCCAGGGCCTGCAGGGCCGGCGGGTTGTGGGCGTAGTCCACCACCACCCGGTAGCCGTTCAGCTCGAACAGGTTGAGGCGTCCTGGGGCCATGAAGTAGCTGGTCGTGAAGGTGCGCAGTCCCTGCCGGATGTCGTGGAGGTGGGCGCCGGCCGCCCACGCCGCCGCGGTGGCGGCCAGCGCGTTCTGGACGTTCATCCGGGCCCGTCCCTCGAACGTCGACGGCAGCAGGTGCGTCCACGCCAGCGGCATCGACTTGCGTCCCTGCCGCAGGACGATCATCTCCCCGTTGCGCCCGCGCTCCACCGTCACCGAGCGACGGCCGCGTGATGACTGGCGGCGGATGATCTCGTTGTCCTCGCTCATGCTGAAGTAGATGACCGAGCCGGAGCAGTGGCGGGCCATGGCCGCGACCAGCGGGTCGTCCGCGTTCAGCACCGCGACCCCGTCCCGCGGCACCGCCTCGACCACGACCTGCTTCACCGCGGCCAGCTGCCGCAGCGAGGTGATGCCGCCCAGGCCCAGGTGGTCGCCGGTGACGTTGAGGACGACCGCGACGTCGTTGCGCTGGTAGCCCAGCCCCTCGCGCAGGATGCCGCCGCGCGCCACCTCGAAGACCGCGAAGTCGACCATCGGGTTCTGCAGGACGGTGGAGGCGGAGCGCGGGCCGCTCATGTCGCCGCGGCGCACCGGCCGGCCGTCGACGAAGATGCCGTCGGTGGAGGTCATGCCCACCTTGTGGCCCATGCCCTTCATGATGTGGGCCAGCATGCGGGCCGTGGTGGTCTTGCCGTTCGAGCCGGTCACCGCCACGATCGGGATGCGCGACGGCGACCCGGGCGGGAAGAGGCTGTCGATGACCGGCTTGGCCACGTACTGCGCCTCCCCTTCGGTGGGGTTGGTGTGCATCCGGAAGCCGGGCGCCGCGTTGACCTCCACGATCCCGCCACCGGTCTCGCGCACCGGGACGCTGATGTCCGGGCAGACGAAGTCGATGCCGGCGATATCCAGCCCGATCACGCGCGCGGCCAGCTCGGCGATCTCGGCGTTGTCGGGGTGGATCTCATCGGTCCGGTCGATGCTGATTCCGCCGGTGCTCATGTTGCCGGTGCGCTTGAGGAAGACCCGGACCCCGCGCGGCGGCACGTCGCCCATCTCGAAGCCCTGCTCGCGCGCATAGGTGATCGACTCCTCGTCCACCTTGATACGGGTCAGGACCTTCTCGTGACCGATGCCGCGGCGCGGGTCGGCGTTGGTGATCTCCACCAGCTGCGCCAGCGTCGCCTCGCCGTCGCCCACCACGTGGGCCGGCACGCGTTGCGCGACGGCGCGCAGGGCGCCGGCGATGACCAGGCAGCGGTAGTCGTTGCCGTTCAGGAAGGTCTCCACCACCACGCCGCCGTTGCGCGACTCGCGGCGTGCCACGGCATAGCTGCTGCGCACGCCGGCCTCGTCGGACAGGTTCAGCATCACGCCGCGCCCGTGGTTGCCGTCCAGCGGCTTGATGGCCACCGGGTAGCCGATGGTCACCGCCGCGGCGACCGCCTCGTCCTCGCCGCGCACGATCTGGGAGCGGGGGACGGGCACGCCGGTCCCCGCCAGCAGCTTGTTGGTCAGCTTCTTGTCCGATGCGATGTCCACGCCGAGCGAGCTGGTCAGGCTGGTCATGGTGGCGCGGATGCGCTTCTGGTGGATCCCGTGGCCGAGCTGCACCAGGGACTGCTCGCTGAGCCGGATGAAGGGGATGTCGCGTAGGTGCGCCTCGTCCAGGATGGCCTGCGTCGACGGCCCGAAGGCGGCGCGCTCGGCGAGGAGGACCAGCCGCTCGAACTCGGCACCGAAGTCGAACTCCGGGTCGGGCTCCACCAGGTGGTTGACCAGCCGCACGGCCAGCCGTCCGGCCGCCAGGCCCACGGTCTCGTCGGCGTACGAGTACACGACGTGGTAGCGGCCCGGCTCGCCGGTGCCGCGCGTCTTGCCCCGGCCGACCTCGGTGCCGGCCATGCGCTGCAGCTGCAGGGCGACGTGCTCGGCCACGTGCCCGGCCCACGTCCCCTCGCGCAGCCGCTCGGCGAAGCCGCCGGCCCTGCCGGTCGAGCAGGAGTGCTGCCCGACCTCGGGCAGCAGGTCCAGCAGTCCCTCCACGAAGCCGGGGATGGTGTTCGAGGGGAACTCCTCCAGCACGCCCAGGTCGACGATCAGCTTGATCGCCGGCCCGTAGCTCCAGAAGTTCGGGCCACGGTAGACCCGGGTCTCGACGACCTTCATCGAGCTGGTCGGCTTCAGCCTGGAGCGCTTCGCCTTGCTCGTCGCGGCCTTGCGGACCGAAGCGTGCGAGATCGCTGCCCGCGCCGGCCTGGGCGTGGTGCTCACTCGCTCGCCTCTTCCTTGCGCCGCGCGTAGAGCGCCCGGCGGCGGGCCCGCTCCGGCGCGGTGTCGTCGGCGCCCTCCGCGGCGATGCGCCGGATGAGGCGCCGCGTGGCCTTGCCCGCCCGCTCCAGCTGCGCCAGCTCCCGGTCGGTGGCGGACACGGGCCGCAGCGGCGCCAGCAGCCGCCGTCGGCGAAACTCGAACCGGTAGCCGGACGGCAGCGAATGGAGGACGACGCCGCTGACCATGATCGGCCGGTGGCGCTTGACCTCGTAGGCATCGGTCTGGATCCCGGCCGGGTCGAGCAGGGTGACCGACCCCTTGCCGATGACCTCCAGCACGCCCGATGGGCTGACCAGGGCGGCCGTGTCCTCGTCGATCCCGATGCCGAGCAGCGACGGCGATTGCGCCACCAGCGCCAGCAGCCGTCCCAGGCGGTTTCGCTGCTCGAAGTGCTGGTCGATGATCACGCCTGGCAGCAGCCCCAGCCCGGCGCTCATCTGGGTCATGCGCTGCTTCGGCGTGGCGCCGCTGGTGCCGAACGCGACCATGTGGGTGCTGATGGCCGACGCCCCGGCGCTCGTCCCGGCCACGATGGTCCCGCGGCGGTGCCGCTCCACGATCGCCTTGCCCAGGGCGGTGCCGCCGATGACGCTCGACAGCCGCAGCTGGTTGCCGCCCGTCATGAAGATGCCGGTGGCATCGGACGCGGCGGCGGACAGCTCGCGGTCGTTGGCATCCTCGCGCGTCAGCGGGCGCAGGCCGCGGACTTCGGTTACGCCCAGCTGGTGGAAGAGCGACTTGTAGAGCTCGGTGGCCTCGTCGCCGAGCGACGACGCCGTCGAGATCACCGTGACCACGGCGTCGGACCCGCCCGCCAGGCTGACGAACCGCGACAGGATCTGGCGCTGTCGGATCTTGTCCTCGGCGCCGCCGATGATGAGCAGGTGCCCGGCGCGTGGTCCTCCCGGGCGGGCGGAGGCGGCCATCGAGGGGGAGCATACCCAATGCGGCCGAACGGGCGTTCGCTCCGGGCTCGTCGTATCCTCGTGGGATGGCCAGCCCGGAGGCGTCCGACGCGCCGCGCACCGAGGAGCGGGACTTCTACGAGGTCCTTGGCGCGCCGCCCTCCGCCAGCTCCGACGAGCTGCGCGCCGCGTTCCGCGAGGCGGTGCTGCGCCACCACCCCGACCGCAGCGACGCCGGCAACCTGGCCACCCGCCGCACCTCCATCCTCAACCGGGCCTGGGCCGAGCTCCGCGATCCCCTGCGCCGCCTGCACTACGACCGCGCCCTGGATCGCGGCGGAGCCGAGACGCTGGCCTGGCCGCTGGAGCGCGACGAGCGGGGGCGAACGCCCCGGCCGCGGCGCCGGCCGGTCCGCTTGGCCGAGCCGAGCCGCTGGCACCAGCCGGAGTGGCGCAACGTCGCCGGCTTCCGCGTCCCGGTCGGGGTGTTCATGGCCGGCCCGGCCCGGCAGAACGCGTGGATCCTGGAGCACCACATCGCCGGCGAGGACTGGCGGGACCACTCCGAGCGCTACTGGCTGCGCTATGCCGCCGAGCACTACCGCGAGCGCGGTCGCGCCGATGACTGGATCGGGGCGCTCGAGCGCCTCGTTGAGCTGGACGCCGGCTACGAGACGCTGGTCCGCGCGAACCTGCGGCAGGCATACGTGGCCACCGGCTCGCTCCTGCGGGGGATCGGCTTCCTGCGCCGCATCGCCGACCGCTACCCGCCGGAAACGCCGCAGCGACGCTGGGTCGACCGCGAGCTGCGCGCGCTGCTCGGTGAGTTCCGCGACCGGCGGGTCCGGCGCGGGCCGGCGGACCGGCGCGCGGAGTCGGCGGAGCTGCTGCTGAACTATCTCGAGGCGCTTGGCATGGAGCCCGGCTTCCCCGACGTGCGCGCCGCGATCGCCGCGCACCGGCGGGCGGGCCACCCGGGCCGCGCCGCAGAGCTGGTGGAGCGCGTCGCCGCCGCCCCGGTGACCGAGCCGGCCCGCTGGTTCAGCCTCGTGCAGCTGCTCACCGAGGCGGTCCAGCTCGACCGCGCCTCGGTGCTCCTGGCCGAGATCGCGCGCGGCGACCATCCGGAGGCGCTCGACCGGCGCCGGATCGGCGGCGATCCGGTGCGGCGGATCGCCGCGGCTCGGCAGCGGCTGGCGCGGGC
>JAPSGM010000228.1 GCA_031177555.1 Chloroflexota bacterium | reverse complement strand
TCCCCGACGTCACCTACCTTGAGGAGAACCGGGATCGGGTGCGGGCCATCGCGCTGACGCACGGGCACGAGGACCACACCGGCGCCCTTCCCTACGTGCTGCCCAAGCTGCCGGGCGTGCCGGTCTACGCCGGACGCCTGACGCGGGGCCTGGTGACCGGCAAGCTCAAGGAGCACAAGCTCCTGGACGCCACGCCCCTGGAGCTGCTGGAGCCCCGCGTCGAGACGCGCATCGGCGTCTTCGACATCACCCCGTTCCGCGTCAACCACTCGATCCCCGATGGCATGGGCTTCGCCATCCGCACGCCGGCCGGCATGGTGGTGCACACCGGCGACTTCAAGTTCGACCACACCCCGCCCGATGGCGCCCGCGCCGACCTGGGCCTCATCGCCGAGATCGGCAACCGCGGCGTCGACTTCCTGCTCTCCGACTCCACCCGGGCCGAGAAGGACGGCTACACCCTGTCCGAGGCGACGGTGGGGGAGTCGCTGCAGCAGCTCATCGGCGAGGCCTCGGGCCGGGTGATCGTGGCCACCTTCGCCAGCAACATCGGGCGGGTGCAGCAGGTGCTGGACGCCGCCTGGGCCAGCGGCCGCAAGATGGTGGCGCTGGGCCGCAGCATGGAGCAGAACATCGCCATCGCGGCCGAGCTGGGCTACCTCGACTCGCGCGACGGGACGCTGGTTCGCAAGGATTCGCTGCAGCGCCTGCGCAGCGAGGAGCTGGTGGTCATGACCACCGGTTCGCAGGGCGAGCCGATGTCCGGGCTGACCCGGATGAGCAACCGCGACCACCGCAACATCACGATCGAGCCGGGCGACACCGTGATCGTCTCGGCCTCGCCGATTCCCGGCAACGAGGAAGCGGTGGCCAAGACCATCGACAACCTCTACAAGGAGGGCGCGATGGTCCACTACGAGCCGCTGGTGCACTGCCACGTCTCGGGCCACGGCTCCCGCGAGGAGCTCAAGCTCATGCTGGGCCTGGTCAAGCCGCGCAACTTCATCCCGGTGCACGGCGAGTACCGCATGCTGGTGCAGCATGGCATGCTGGCCGAGGGTGCGGGCGTGCCTGTGGACGGCATCTTCGTGCTCGAGAACGGGCAGGTGGTCGAGTACCAGGACGGCCGCGCCCGGTTGGCCGGTAGCGTCCCGGCGGGAGCGGTGCTGGTCGATGGCATCGCGGCCATCGACGGGATCGACGGCGTGGTGCTGCGCGATCGGCGCATGCTGGCCTCGGACGGAGTGGTGATGGTGGCGCTCACCGTCGACCAGGCCACCGGCCGTCCGGTGTCCGGGCCGGACCTGGTCGGCCGCGGGTTCCTGCACGATCCTGACGACCCGGTGATGGCCGCCGCCCGCGACCACCTGTTCGCCGAGCTGAGCCAGCCGCCGGAGGATGACCATGCCGCCGAGCCCGGCTACCTGAAGACCAAGATCCGCGACACCCTGTCGCGCTTCTTCTTCGAGCGCACCAAGCGCCGGCCGATGATCCTGCCGATCGTGATGGAGGTCTGAGCGTGGCCCGCCGACGCACCCGCTCGCCCCGCCGCACCAGCCGGTCGCGGCGGCGGACGACCAGCTTCACGCTGTCCGGCCGCTTCGTGCGCGAGGCACTGGCGCTGGTGCTGGTGCTGATGGCCATCGTGAGCGTGATCGCGCTCTTCGCTCCGCAGGCCGGCTTCATCGTCGAGCCGTGGCACGACGTGCTCACGTACCTGCTCGGCTGGGGCATCGCCTTCGCCGGCCCGCTGCTGGCCGGCTTCGCGCTGATGCTGTGGATGAAGTCGATGCAGTCGGAGCGTTGGATGGCGGCCAGCGGCGCGACGCTGGTGACGCTCTCGGTCCTCGGCGCGTTCCACCTCGTCGCGGGCGGCGGCCGGCGGCTCATCGAGCAGGAAGAGGGCGGCGGCGTCATCGGCTTCGGGGTCAGCAGCCTGCTCGTCGGTGCGGTCGGGAACGCGGGCGCCTGGGTCGTGCTGGCCCTGCTGTTCGTGGTCGGCCTGCTGCTCTACTTCAACATGACCATCGGCGACCTGGTGGCCGCCTACCTCCAGCGCCGCGAGGAGCGAGCCGAGGAGGAAGAGGCGGAGGCGCGCCGGGCCGCCGCGGCCGCCCAGCGCGCGCGCCGCCTGGAGCCGGTCACGGCGCCACCCGCCCCCCAGCCGGAGACGCGCGGCATCCTGGAGCGCATGCGCGACGCGCTCACCGGCGGAGAGGAGGACGAGCCTCCCCTCATCGTCCGGCGCGCGCGGCCGGAGGCGGCATCGGGCAGCGCGGTTGCGGCGCCGCCCTCTGCGGCGCGCGTGGCCACGCAGGAGCCCGCCGCCGGGAACGGCGACCAGGCAGCGGCCGTCACCGTGGTCTCCGAGGAGGCGCTGGAGTCCACCGAGGAGGCGCACCTGGCGGAGGTCGGCGGCCACGACGCGCGCGACGCGGCGCTGGAGGCCACGCTGCGCGCCTGGGACCTGCCGCGGCTAGACCTGCTGCAGGACGCGCCCGCCAGCAGCGCCGCGCAGCTGGACCTGACCGCCAAGGGGCAGCGCATCCGCGAGACCCTGGCGCACTTCGGCATCGGCGTGAAGGTGGCCCGCATCCAGGAGGGACCGGTCGTCACCCAGTACGCGCTGGACGTGGAGCCGGGCATCAAGCTGAGCCGGATCGAGGGACTGGCCGACAACCTGGCCCTGGCCCTGGCGGCCCGCTCGATCCGGATCGAGGCGCCCATCCCGGGGGAGCCGTTCGTGGGCATCGAGATCCCGAACAGCGCCTTCGACCTGGTGACGCTCAAGGAGGTGCTCGGCAGCCGCAACTTCGAGGAGGTGGCCACGCGCAGCAAGCTGGCCTTCGCCCTAGGGCAGGACGTGGCCGGGCAGCCGTTCAGCGCCGACCTGTCGAAGATGCCGCACGTGCTCATCGCGGGGGCCACCGGGTCGGGCAAGAGCGTCTGCGTCAACGCCATCATCTGCTCGCTCCTCATGCGCGCCACGCCGGCCGAGGTGAAGCTGATCCTGGTCGACCCCAAGCGCGTCGAGATGGCGCAGTACAAGGGCATCCCGCACCTGCTGACCGAGGTCATCGTCGACACCCAGAAGGCGGTCAACGCGCTGAAGTGGACGGTCGGCACCATGGAGAGCCGGTACCACGAGTTCGCGCAGCACGGCGTGCGCAACATCTCCGGGTACAACGAGGCGCTGCGCGCCGGCGAGCCCCGGATGCCCTACATCGTGGTCGTCATCGACGAGCTGGCGGACCTGATGATGGTATCCGCCTTCGAGGTGGAGGCCACCATCACCCGCATCGCCCAGCTGGCGCGGGCGACCGGCATCCACCTGGTGGTCGCCACCCAGCGGCCATCGGTCCAGGTCATCACCGGCCTGATCAAGGCGAACATCCCGTCGCGGATCGCATTCGCGATGACCTCCGGCGTCGACTCGCGCACCATCCTGGACACGACCGGCGCCGAGGACCTGCTCGGTCGTGGCGACATGCTCTACCAGCCCATCGACGCCCCGCGCGCCGTGCGACTCCAGGGCGTGCTGGTCATCGACGACGAGATCAACGCGGTCGCCGGCCACTGGAAGGGGCAGGGCGGGCCGCAGTATCGGCCCGAGATCACCGCCGCGAAGCGGGAGGGCAAGGGCGGCGGCCGGCCCGGGGAGGACGAGGACGACGACGCCGACCCGCTGCTGAGCCAGGCGGTCGACATCG
>JAPSGM010000227.1 GCA_031177555.1 Chloroflexota bacterium | reverse complement strand
CCTTGCAGGTCGGGCCGGAGGCTGCGAGAAGACCTACTTGCCGTCGTCGGCCGCGCGCATCCTCGCCTTGTGGGCGCGCTTCTGCTCCTGGTAGCGAGCCAGCGCCTCAGGCGAGTCGACGTCGCCCAGGGTAGGGTGGGCCGGCAGCCGCTCCTCGAGGCCTGGCAGGCGCACCCCGAAGCGCCGGTAGAGGATCGCCAGCATAGAGCCCACCTTCATGTCGCCGAACGACGGCAGGGCCTTCAGGCGGCGCTCCAGGTCACGCCCGTCGGCGGCATCGGCCCAGACGCGGGCAGCGTCGCCGTCGTACCGCTCGACGACGTGGCCGCACAGCGCCTGCACCCGCCGCGCCATGGCCGCCGGGAAGCGGTGCAGCGCCGGGCGGCGGCGGAATGCCTCCTCCAGCTCGGCGGGCTCGGTGGCCGCCAGGCGGCCGGCATCGAGGTGGCCCAGCCGACGTCGCAGCTCGGCGGGGCCGCCGAAGGCCTTCTGGACGGAGACCTGCTGGTCAAGGGCAAAGCCGATGAGCAGTGCCAGCGGGTCCGAGGCCAGGAGGCGGTCGGATTCGTCGTCGCCGGTGTAGTGCAGGCGCTCGGGCGCCGCCGGAAGCGTGGTGGTCATGCGCGAATGGTACGCCGCGCGGGAAGCCGTCTCGCGGGAACCCGTCCCGGGAAAGCCGTCCGGCCGGCGGGCCCTGCGCCTCGGCTCAGAGCCTGGCCAGGAGGGCGTCGGCGTCGAGCGCCTCGCCGACCAGCTGGATGATGGTCGCGATCTTCTCGGTATCGGCGGGGTGGGTCTTGACCAGGACGTCGTGAACCGCCTCCGCGGTGCGGTACGTGTCGCTGCCCACCAGCAGGCACCACAGCCGGGCGGCACGCAGTCGCTGGAGCAGGGGCGGCGGCGGCCGGAAGCCGCCGGTCAGGACGAGGCCGCAGACGCGCGGCGCGCCATCGGCCGGTGCTTCGTTGGCGACGAGTGCCGCCTCGATCAAATCGTGGCGGTCGCCGGGGGTGATGAGGAGCGTCCGGTCGCGCAGGTACGGGACCGCGTGGTGCGCCCGCATGGCACCGATGGCCACGTGCCCGATGGTCCAGTCCTCGGCCGGCGGCCCCGTCAGGCGTTCGCCCTCGAGGTGCGCTTCCAGCAGCTCGAGCGACGGGTTGGCGAGGAAGTCGCTGTACCGGATGCATCCCAGCAGCTCGACGCCCTGCTGGCGGAGGCCCTCGCGCAGCACCTCGACCAGCTCCGGCCGGGCGTCGATGTTGACCTTGTTCACGACCGCGCCGAGCACCCGCACTCCCTGGCGCTGGAAGAGCGCGTGGTTTAGCACGATCTCGTCGATCGGACGCCCGATGCCTCCCTCGCTGACGAGGATCACCGGCGCGTCGAGCAGCTCCGCCACCCGAGCGTTCGACAGGCCAATGACGGCGCCGACCCCGGCGTGCCCGGTGCCCTCCACCAGGACGACGTCGCGATCGGCCGCGATGCGCTCGTACGCGTCGAGCACGCCGGTCGACAGGTCGTCGTGGATGCGCCCCATAACGTAGTCCGTGGTGAAGTGGCGCGGCAGCGTGACCGGGCTCATGTCGTCGAGCGAATGGGGCAGGTCGAAGACCGCCTTCATGAGCACGGCGTCCTCGTCGGCGCGTGCCCCGTCGATCATGACGTAGCGCTGACCGATGGGCTTGAGGAAGCCCAGCCGATGCCCGCCGGCCACGATGGCGGCCGCAAGGCCCAGGGAGGTGGTCGTCTTGCCGCGGTTCTGGCCGGTCGCCGCCAGGAAGATGCGCCGGGCGGTCACTCCCGGGCCTTCACCCGCCGCTCGATGCGCTCGACCCCCTCGCGCAGACGCTGGATGAGCTCCGGCTCCAGCATGTCCGGGTCCAGGTGCTCGCCGAGGCGATCCATCATGTCGGCCGCGATGGCCAGCAGGATGTCGGCATCGGCGATGAAGAACTGCGGCTCGTTGTTGTAGCGGACCAGCGTCAGCCGCCCCTGCAGCGCGGTGCCGCCGTCGCCGTGGGAAACCTGCGTACCGAAGTTGTGGCCCTGGATGCCGTCGGGGTTGTTCAGGAAGTTCAGGGCGTTGTCGATGGCCAGGCCGAAGCGCGCGCGCCACGAGACGATGCGCTCGTGGACGTCCGGCGGCAGCCCGATCTCGCCAACCTCCTCGAAGACCTCGCGCGTGACGGTGAGCAGCCCGACCAGCGTCGAGCCCGCACGGTTGCCCAGCATGACCTGCAGCGAGCGCTCCAGCGTGAAGACGTCCGCGTCGAAGCGTGGCGAGGTCGTGACCTCGGCCAGCAGGTCCTCGACGTTGTCGAGCGCTCCCGGGTCGCCCAGGGCGGTGGCCAGGTTCAGGATCTCCTCCCGGAAGAGGAAGCGCTCCTCGTGATCGAGCATGACGGCCTCCGTGGAAGCAGCACGGGCGCCGGCCGGTGGGCCTGGCCGCCCGCATCGGTGCGGTGAAGCCCTCCGGCCTAAGGGTAGAGCCCTCGCAGGGTGGTCGCCTCCGCGACGCGGTTGACGGCCACCATGTAGGCTGCCGTCCGCATGTCGACCTCGCGGGTCGTGCTCATCTCGTACACGGCCTCGAAGGCGCGGTCCATGATGCCCTTCAGCGACTCGTTGATGCGCTCCTCCGTCCAGAAGAAGCTCTGCATGTCCTGGACCCACTCGAAGTAGCTGACCGTGACGCCGCCGGCGTTGCACAGGATGTCCGGGATCATGAACACGCCGTGGTCGTCGAGGATCTCATCGGCCTCCGGCGTAGTGGGCCCGTTCGCCGCCTCGGCGACGATCCTGGCCCTGATGCGATGCGCGTTGGCGTGGGTGATCTGGTTCTCCAGGGCCGCCGGGACCAGGATGTCGCAGGCCAGCTCCAGGATATCGGCGTTGCTGACCTCGTCCGCGCCGGGAAAGCCGACCACGCTACCGTGCTCGCGCTTCCAGGCGCCGACCTTGGCCGGGTCGAGGCCCGATGGGTTGTGGATGCCGCCGGTGCTGTCCGAGACGGCCAGGATCTTCGCCCCCTCGGCCGCGAGCAGCGTGGCCGCGATGGAGCCGGCGTTGCCGTAGCCCTGGATCACGACGGTCGCGCCATCCAGCGGCAGCTTCAGCGCCCTGCTGGCCTGCTGCAGGGTGAAGAGCGCGCCGCGGGCAGTCGCCTCGTTGCGGCCCAGGGATCCGCCGACCGCGATCGGCTTGCCGGTGACGACGCCCGGGATGGTGTAGCCATGGTGCATGGAGTAGGTGTCCATGATCCAGGCCATGGTCTGGGCGTTCGTGTTCACGTCCGGCGCCGGGATGTCGCGGTCCGGCCCGATGATGGGGCTCAGCTCGGTCGTGAACCTCCGCGTCAGGCCCTCGAGCTCCCGCTGGCTGAGCTGCTTGGGGTCGACGATGACGCCCCCTTTGCCGCCGCCGTACGGGATGTTGACCACCGCGCACTTCCAGGTCATCCACATGGCCAGCGCGCGGACCTCGTCCAGCGTCACGTCCTGGTGGTAGCGGATTCCACCCTTCGCCGGCCCGCGGCTGAGGTTGTGCTGGACCCGGTAGCCGGTGAAGACCTCCACCCGGCCGTCGTCCATGGTCACCGGGAAGTTGACGGTGAGCTCCCGCTTGGGGACGCGCAGGACGCGTCGCAGTCCGGGATCGAGATCGAGCTGCTCGGCGGCGGCGTCGAACTGGGCCTGGGCCACCGCCCAGATGTTCGGCA